>NZ_JADPKH010000038.1:0-3193 GCF_023073835.1 Bradyrhizobium sp. 153
GCTCCGCAAAGCTGCCGCCCGAACCGTCGATGCGGTCTGCGCCGCAATCGGCCACGCACTCGATGCCTTCACCGCCGACGAATGCGCCAATTACCTCAACAATTCAGGCTATCGAACTTAATGCCATCACGCTTTAGTAGCGCTCGACTTCACGCAATCGGCGCCGACGGCCTATCCGTCGGCGTCGGCGTTGGGGCCTGCCTCTGAACGCTCGGCCCGTCGGCCCGATGCGTCGGCACCCGGCGACGAAAGCGAGTTGCGAGCCGAGGCGGAATCTGCAGTCTGGTTTGGAGACCCAACGGCGGTGTTCTGATCATGTCAGGTCGCCGCTACGCAGTAAGCGTGGCGCTGCGGCCCTTTCGATTGGCGCTTGATGCCTATTTTGACCGCGTGACGCGACGCCGCGGCTTCCATTTGTCGGACAAAGCGTTGACGGCAGCCTCGATCGCCTTCCGGTCGACAATGTTGGGACCAAACTGCTCCGGACCCCAGAGGCGCATGTGTTCGTGCTCCGGATGGGCGGGGTCGCCGATGGCATCGAGGTATTCGGCGTAGCCTGGCGCACCGCCGACGTCCTCCGGAGGACAACGACCGGTGGCCTCGAGCAGGAGGGGAAGTCCCTCTATCGTCGTGTTGTCGAACCATTTCTCGAGTTTGATCACATGGTCCCAGCTGTCGCCGAAGTCATAGAGATAATGGATCGTCTTGGCGCCGGTCTCTTGAACGATATCGCAGAGCCGCGCCTTGCGAGCATCGATCGGCTGGGGGCCAAAATCACCGTCGGGATCGGGGATGCCCCAACGCCCTTCGCCAGCCAGGAACTCGAAGAGGTGGCTGTTCGTCCACCCAAACGCCGCCTGAAGCGTCAGATGCAGCCGATCAAGGCGCAGGGTGACGGGTACGACAAGGCAACGCATCACCTCCGGCTTGACGTCCTTGAGGGTTGCCCTGATCCGGACGGCGGTGTGTTCAGGCTCATGCTGCCAGCCTCGGATCGTGCGCATGCATCGTGGAGGTCGACCCCCAGGGAAGCAGTTCGTCCAGTCGCGCCGCAGGCCAGCCATTGACGAGCTTGGCGAGGACGTCAGAGAGCCAGTGCTCGGCGCTGACGCCATTCAGCTTGCGTTTCAATGAGCGAAGCCAACAATGCCCAATTCTCGGCACCCTCGTCGCAACCGGCAAAAAGGGAGTTCTTGGCATTGAGCTTGATCGGCCGCATCGCACGCTCGACCGCATTCGTGTCCATCTCGATACGCCCGTCATCACGGTAGCGCGTTAGGCCGTCCCAATGACGCAGCGCATAACGCAAAGCCTTCGCCGTGTCGCTCTTCTGCGCAAGGTGATCAAGCGTCGCCTCAAACCACTGCTTTAAGGCTGCAGCCAGAGGCCGGGCTTGCGCTTGTCGGCCCGCGCGACGCTCGGCATCCGATCGGCTGTCATTCGGCCTGCAATATTGGCTCTGTCGCAGTTTTGGTGCAGCTCCGCTTATTCTGCGCCGATCAATCTGGCCTGAAGCAGATCGATTTTCCCGCGGCCATACATTTGACGTCGGACGAGCTTGAGGCGCGTAATCTGACCTTCAGTCTGTCCGTTGGACCACGGCAAAGTGATCGCTGCTCGAACCGCCGCTTCATCTTTCGCGACGCCGCTGGCGAACGAGGCGACGAGGCTGGCGCGGGCGCGCTCGATCCATGGGATGAGGCCCACCTCGGTGTTGCGCCGGATCATCATGTGGAATTCGGCGATGATCTCGCGTGCCTCGACTAGGGTTGGTACGCCAGATTCTATCGCCGCTACCGTGACGGTCTCTGCTTTCGTAAGCAAGTCCCGCCCGGTTGTCATGAGACGCGCGATCGTTTTGGCCGACGGGATCCACTGAAGGTTCTGTGCATCGGCCTTTTCGGCACGTCGTCTGCGGGTCGCCCACTCGCTGACGACGAAGCGAGCCGCGGAAGCCACGCGCTGCTAGGCGGCGCCAGAGTTCAGCCCCGTTTCGACAGCCGGACGCCCACTGATCATCGAGCCATGGCAAATGCAGATCCAACGAACTTTGCCGGGTCCGGAAGACATCGGTGCGTTCGCCGCGGATCACCTGCCGTACTAGCTTCCTGCTATGGCCAGTCTGGCGCACGATCTGCTTGATGGGTATGCCGTTCTTCGACAGAGCCAAGATGGCCGCATTGGTCTCCTCGCGGCGCAAGTAGCCCTCGTACTGGAGGCGCTCGGCTGCTGTCAGCAGGGGGATCGATCGTGGTCGCACCGATGACGGTGCGAATCTGGCGCATAGATTTGCGGACGGCGTCAAGGAAGGCCCGACTGGCGTTCTCCATCAGATGCCAGCGGTCGGCGACCTGCACCGCGTGCGGCAGGGCCTTTGCTGCTGCTTCGCCATATCCGCCGCCACGATCGCGGGCGACGATTGCGATCGTGGGATGCGCAGCGAGCCAAGCTTGGGCGGTCGCGGGCTCACGATCCGGCAGCAGGGTGACTACCCGGCGCCTTTCTAGGTTGCAGATGATGCTGGCGTATCGGTGATTGCGCCGCCAGGCCCAGTCATCGATACCGATGACCCTGAGAGCATCGACCGGCGAACGGCTGCGGCGTCGGACCACGCGCAGAAGCGTGTCCTTGCTCACTGGCAGCATCAGCCGTCTTGCGAAGCCCGCTGCGGGTCGACCGCCGAGCGCCAGACCAAGGTGATGGACGATAGAGTCCAGCCTCGCCGTACGTCGCGCTGATGGAGCCAATATCCCGTCGGCGAAACGCTCAGTGAAGATCTGACGTCCGCACAGCACGGCGTCGCAGCGGAAGCGGCGGGCGACCACCAGGAGCTCTACGACCCGCCCGGACAGCGGCAGATCGGTCGCGCGTCGTCGATACCGGCTATGGAAGCGTCGGGAAACCGTTCCGCACGACGGACACAGACCAACGCGTCCAGACGCCCGGACCACAATAACGGCCTTATCACCCTCGTAGCACGCACTCTCTACAACGAAACCCACGCGGCACCAGACTGGAGCGCTGGAGTGCTTGCTGCATGGCGCTGATTCTCCTCCAATCAAAGCGCCAGACATGCCTCGAACTGCATCAAAAGTGATGGTGTGGAACGGCCCTTCGAACCGGCATCAAAAGTGCCTAACGTGGTCGCGTAGAGAGGCGCCACAAAGGAAGGACCGTTCCATGGAGAAGATTA
>NZ_JADPKH010000061.1:0-680 GCF_023073835.1 Bradyrhizobium sp. 153
CTATCTATGGACGGTCCCCGCTTTGCAAGGCCATTTGCTTTGTTCCGGCTAGCGATCGTTTGCAGCTATCTATCCGGCTTTATGGCGATGCTACGAGCCTTGATGAGATCCGCGGATCGGCGCCCAATTACGTTGGCGAGCTCTGAAGCTCGATAGGTCCAACGGGCTTAGCCGACCCCGGTCCGACCGGTTGCCATCACTCTGTTTTTGCCCTCGCAAACGGAACCAAACTGGATTTATACCTGCGCGCGGTACTCTTCACCATTGGCCATGATCGCCCAAGCGATCCGTGCAGTTTTGTGAGCAAGCGCCACCGTCACGACATTGAAGGGACGCCTGCTGAGCAGCTCTGTTATCCAGGCATTGGTGACCTGATGAATGCGGACGCGATGAACGGCCGCTCGGGCGCCATGTATCAGCAACTTACGAATGTAGCCGTCGCCGCGCTTGCTGATACCGCCCAAACGCTCCTTACCCCCGGTCGAGTGTTGCTTCGGTACTAATCCCAGCCAGGCAGCGAAATGCCTTGCCGAAGCGAACTGTTGTGGATGGTCGACAGACGCCGCGAGCGCGGTGGCAGCAAATGGGCCAATGCCCGCGACCTTCATGAGACGCCGACAGACTTCATTGTCTTTGGCACTTGCAAGGATCATCTTCTCATAGCTTTCAATGTGCAGCTC
>NZ_JADPKH010000035.1:0-3129 GCF_023073835.1 Bradyrhizobium sp. 153
ATCCGCCACCCGGCAAGACCGTCATGTGGCGCGGGCTGTCACGCCTCACCGACATAGCGCTAGGTGTCATGGTCGGAGGAGAATTTGTGGGTAATTGAAAGCCTCACCGGATGCTTACCTAAATGGCGTAGCGCGACCGCCGATCCAAGCCATGATCGCGTTGATGGCGGGGCGCACGGGGGCGGTCCCGGTCGTTTTTTGAGCCACAAATTAAGCTGTCGAGTGCAGGGACCTCTCCACACCAGTACACCTGCCCAATCCATTCAGGAGGGCAGCTCCGGTACGGATGCCGTTAAGGAAACAGTCGATCCTGATATTCTCATTCGGAGCATGATTTCTTTCGTCGGCATTGGCGTAGGGCGTTCCGAAAGATGGGAGGCCCAGAACCCTTGTAAAAACGTAGTCTGGCAGTGTGCCACCGCCGGCCGGACAGATGAGTGGCTCGACACCTTGTGCAGTTTTCACCGCCCGCCGAACAATATCTGAGAACGGTGAATCGAGAGGCGTCTTGGATGGTGGCGTAGACTCAAGGCGCACGAACTCGACCTCAGGAGCATGTTTTTTGACATGAGCCTCTATTCTCGAGAGAACGTCTTCAGAGCTTTGTCTGCCTACGAGACGAGCGTCGCACTTTGCAAGCGCTTCGTGCGGTATCACCGTTTTTGCCCCTGGTCCGCCATAACCCCCGTGTAAGCCATTGATGGTAAGCGTCGGGTTGAACATGAGCCTGTCCGCCATGGATCGCTCGGCTGGCGCATCGAGACTTACGATGCCAAGCTCGCGCTTGAGCTGGTCGGCATCCAGCGGCAATCGTACGGCTGCGGCCCGTTCAACGTCGCTTGCGGGCACCACACCATCGTGGAACCCCTCGATCGTAATCTCCCCAGCGGCGTTTTTCATCGATGCCAAGAGATGCACCAGTATCCAAATCGGATTAGGGACGACTCCGCCGAAGTTGCCGGAATGAACATCGCGATTGGCGATACGTGCTCGCAATTCGAAAGTAGCGATTCCCCGACAGCCGTGGCTTACAGTCGGGCGACCTGAGGGGTGCATCGAACCATCAGCCGTCACAACTAAGTCGGCTTTGAGAAGACCTCGATGAGCACGGACGAATGCTTCAAGGCTCGGGCTTCCAATCTCCTCTTCGCCTTCAAGTACAAGTAGTACGTTGCATGGCAAGCGGCCGTGCACCGCCAAATATGATTCCATTGCCAGTATTTGAGCGAAGTGCTGCCCCTTGCTATCTCCCGCTCCGCGCGCGTAAATTCGTCCCTCTCGGATCGTTGGCTCAAATGGCGGGCTTATCCACTCCTCCAAAGGCTCCGCCGGCTGGACATCATAATGCCCATAGAGCAAGACTGTTGGCGCTTCAGGTGCGTGTTCCCAACGCGCCATTACAATCGGGTGACCGGAGGTCAGGATCGTGCGCGCTTCGAGTCCCAAGCGACTCAGCATACTTACTAGAATGTCGGACACCTCACGGATACCGATGTTTTGGGCGCTGATACTGGGGTGCCGCAAATAGTCAACTAACCGGTTGATGAAATGGTCTTTGTTCGCTGCGATATACGCAAACACTTTATGCAACTCTGATCCGGCGGCCGTCTCGCCAATATTGGGGTTCATACGTGGTGATCCTGAATCGTGCAGAATAATGTTCGACTATGCATTTGAAGCAACAAATGCAAATGCGCAGTCGTCAATGGCTTCCGACCCCGCCCCCTGGATTGAAAAGTCGTAAGGGCGGTTATTTCTAGATAGAAAGTGCCATTGTAGGACAACGATTGTAAGCCGCTCTGTTCGGTTTTTGGAACCAGCGAACCGAGACTTTCAAGGGCAGGGTATTCGCAAGTCTTATTCGTCTGGGCACCTGGACCTCCATCGCATCCTTCGCGGCTTTCGAAGAGACGCTTGTATCCTAACAACTGCGGTAAGCTCATCTTAAGAGGCGCCATTCACGCGCAAAATCTGCAAATTATATAAAACGGCGCCGCTTTACAGCAGCGGCCGCCAGTTCTTCGCCTAAAGTGTTTTGCAGAAAAGCGCTCTTTCGGCCCGTGAACGTTCAAACTTTGAGAATAGATCGTTAGCCAGCTTATGCGCAGAGGCTTCCCCTCCTTGGCGCTGCAGGTTCAGGAAGTGCTTGGTCAGGACCCGCTGGGCCTGCTTCCGCGGTCGCAGAGGCGACCTGCTGAAGGTGATTCGGCACGACTCCCCGGCAGCCTGCCCATTTACGAAACGTTTGGAGCGGGGGCGATTTATTCGGCCTTCGGCGGCAGACGGCGGTATCGATCTCGCCGGCACAGATCAAGTTGCGCAATGACGTGGTTTCGAAGGTCTCCAATAGCGTCAAGAATGGATGGCGTATTGGGGAAGAGATGGCGCCGTTGGGCTGGCGATCAATCAGCAAACGCTTAGTTCGGATCTGTACATAGAGCCAGCTCACCGAATCTCTAGCCTTTGGGCCAGTTCGGGTGGGCTGAGGAGTGAACCGTCATGGTCCAATCGAGTACGCTGGGCAGTTACCTTGATGGCCGCAGCACGACGGAGCCGACCAACCGTGATAGGCAGCACCTTATCAGCGCAATGGGGAGAGCGGTGACCTTCTTGGGTAAGGATTGCGGCGATCTCGTCGTCGGGGACGCCGTCGCGAGCGAGCGTTAGAAGACGTTCCCGCATCTCGGCGCCTCACGTCAATCTGGTAATCTGGTAACGAGTTGACACTCATCTTCACCTTGAGCTCCGTCACGGCGCCTCCACGCCAGACGATCCTAGCCAGCGCCAAGTCGTGCTCACCGCGATCGAGAACGACCTTTTCGATGACACATCGCAACAACGCCTTGCGATGCGCATCCGAGATCGTCTCGTCATCCTATATCTGCGGGGAGGCGGCCAGTAAGGCTAATGACCTTGTCGTTGAGTTCGTATCCGCCCGGTGAGGCTTTCAATTACCCATAACTTTGACCACTCGGGCTGATCCGCTGATCGGCGAAATCTTGAATCGAAAGAATCACTTGTGATTCCTTGCTGAGCACCTGATTCGCGAGGGTGCTCTATGGGCCTGACATTTAGGGATCGATCGGCAAAAGGCTGTTTGCGGTCCTTGGAAGGTGAATGTTGGATTGA
>NZ_JADPKH010000001.1:0-3119 GCF_023073835.1 Bradyrhizobium sp. 153
ACGCGCTGAGGGCTGATCTGGTCGGCTAGGAAGATCTCGCGGAATAGTTTGTCGCGAGGTCACAATGTCGAAGGATAGTCGTAAGGATAGCGATAAGGATAGGCATACGCCTATCCTTGAAAACGGCGCCGACACGCTGCAGCGTGTCGAGATCATCACCGGGACGGGCCGGCGTCGGCGCTGGTCGACCGATGCGAAGGCGGCGATTGTCGCGGAGAGTTTTGCGCCGGGTGCAAGCGTGTCCGCGCTGGCGCGGCGACACGACATCAGTCCAAGTCTGTTGTTTCTCTGGCGTCGCCAGGTCAGGCGGGCGCAGGTCGCGGAGCGCGGGGACAGAGGCATGCCACCTGGCTTTGTGCCGGTCGCGATCACCGGCTGCGGGGGCCAATTGCCGAGTGAGGAGCAGGCGGCGATCGAGATCGAGGTCGGCGCGGTTCGCATCCATGTCAGGGGGACAGTCGACCGGCGGGCACTGTGCGAGGTGCTGGCGGCAGTCGGGACGGTTGGTCGATGATCGGGCTTCGACCTGGGTTGTCGATCTGGATTGCGACGCAGCCGGTCGATTTCCGTCGCGGCATGGATTCGCTGGCGATGCTGGTGAGCGAGGCCTTTGGAGCCGATCCGTTCGACGGCGGACTTTATGTCTTCCGCTCCAAGCGCCGAGATCGCGTGAAGATCCTGACTTGGGATGGAAGCGGGCTTGTCCTTTACTACAAAAGAATCGAGGGGCAGTTTACCTGGCCGCCGATCAAGGAAGGCGTCATGCCGCTATCTCATGCTCAGCTCTCGGTGCTGCTCGATGGCTCGGACTGGAAGCGTGTGCCGATGCGAATTGTGGATCAGCCAGTACGAGCTGGTTGATCCTTATCAAGAGTCGTTCGTCACTCATGCGGAGTTGTTGTAGAATCACTCTGCATGAGTGATTTGCCTTCCGATCCAGCGTTGCTCCGGCAAACCGTGATAGCGCTATCGTCACGGCTTGCGGCGTTGTCGGCGGAATGCAGCTCGCTTTCGGCCGAGCGTGATGCGGCGATTGCCCAACGCGACGCTGCGATCCAGGAGAACGATAAGCTCCTGATGATCCTGTCTCAGTACAAGCGCACGATCTTCGGTCCCCGCTCCGAGACACTGGATCTCGGACAGCTGTCTCTCTTCACCATCACGGCACAGGCGGCTCGTGCCGCCGCCAACGACGACGTGACCGGAGGCAGGCTGCCTGACGGAGCGGAGGGCCGTGGAAAGCGACCGGCGCGACGCAACCGGGGGAAGCTTCCGGAGCATTTGCCGCGCATCGATGTCGTGATCGATATCGAGAGCCACATCTGCCCCTGCTGCGGCGAGCGGCTGCACAAGATCGGGGAGACCGTCAAGGAAGCCTTCGACGTCATTCCGATGCAGTACCGTGTCAAGCGCATTGTTCGTCCACGGTACGGCTGCCGTGGATGCCGCCAGGGTGTGCTGCAGGCCCCCGCGCCGGCCCAGGCGATCGACGGTGGAATGGTGACGGAAGCCTTGCTGGCCCACATCGCAGTGATGAAATACGGCTACCAGCTGCCGCTGTATCGCCAGGAACAGATGTTTGCCGCCCAAGGCATCACGCTCGACCGGCAAACGCTGGCCTCGTGGATGGGCCGCGTCGCCTGGTGGCTGAAGCCGCTTCACGCGCTGTTGCGCCGCGCAGTGATGTCCTACCCGCGGCTGTTTGCCGACGAGACGCCGCTGCCAGTTCTCGATCCCGGCCGTGGCAGAACCAAAGTCTGCCAGTTCTGGGCGATCGCCACCGACGACCGCCCGTGGGGCGGCCCGGCGCCACCGGCAGTGGTCTACGTCTTCGCCGAGGATCGCAAGGCGATCCGCGCCAGGCAGCTGTTTGGAGATTACGACGGCATCCTGCAGGTCGACGGCTACGCCGCCTACAAGGGGCTGATCAAGAACGGCGGCCGTCTGGTACAACTGGCGTTCTGCTTCGCGCATGCGCGCCGGAAGTTCTGGGACGTTCACGTCGCGACGAAGTCACCGATTGCCGCGGCAGCGCTGCAGCGGATCGCGATGTTCTACGCCATTGAGGATCGCATTCGTGGTTTGCCGGCGACGCAGCGAGCTGCGGTGCGGCAATCCAACACCAGACCGCTGATCGAGGACTTCAAGCCCCGGCTCGAGGCGCGACTGCTGGAAGTCTCGAAGAAATCCGGCCTTGGCAAGGCGATCCGCTACACCCTCAACCATTGGGAAGGCCTGACGCGCTTCATCGATGATGGGCGCATCGAGATCGACAGCAATACGGTCGAACGCAGCATCAAGCCGATCGGGGTAGGAAAGAAAAACTATCTGTTCGCAGGCAGTGAGGGCGGCGCCGAAACCTGGGCCACTCTTGCATCGCTCATCAACTCGGCAAAGCTTCACGACATCGACCCGCGGCACTATCTCACGGATGTTCTCGAGCGCATCATCTCCGGACGCACCAAGATCAATCAGCTGAACGCGCTGCTGCCGTGGAATTGGAAAGCCGAGCGCGACGGTTCGGAGGCAAAGCTCGCCGCTTGATCAGTTCGACGGCAGGCGTCGGGAACTTCCTGCGCATCGCTGGCGTCGTCGTAGATCTCTTCGCGGATCACGCGCAGCGTCACCTCGTGCAGATACACTTGCAGCGCACCCTCCAGCTCGGTGAACTCCGGCAACAGCACTCGATCGACGAAGCCTCGTGATGCACGGACCATCACCGTGTTGCGTCGCTGCCGGCGATAACGAAACGGCCGCAGCCCATATCGGCGGCAAAGCGCCAGAAAAAGGTGCCGAGACCATTGGTCGGGAAGTGAGAATTGCTGTTCGATCGGTGGATCGTGGCGAGCGAGTTCCTCGACCCGAGCCCGCACCCGCTGCAGCGCGGCTTCCGCCGCAAAGCGCTCACCAGCAGTTCCGGCACCTGCGAACAACGCCTCGATCTTCCGAAGCTTCTCGCGCAGATGCGACTCGCTGGTCATTCTGATCCCCGTTGCCCGCTCCGAACCGGGGGTCACCCCATCACCGCGCGCCGGCGGCGTCAATCATCCCGACCGCGCTATCCAGAGCATTCCGCGCAAGTCAAGCCCGGGCACCGGTGATCCTATCGTGACGCTCAC
>NZ_JADPKH010000106.1:0-671 GCF_023073835.1 Bradyrhizobium sp. 153
CTTTCAATTACCCACATTTAGCCGAGAGGGCTGAGGGAGCGCACCAACTATTGCATCGCGGGAATCGACCGTGATTCCTTGTCTGGCACCGATTCGCAGGGGGCGGTGCCAATGGACGAAGAAGCCGACGCATGGTTTGATCGCGAGCTCGCTGGCTGCAACCTTGCCGACGAGCGCCTGAATAAGCGGCTCCGCAAACTGGTAGCGCAGATCGGGAGCGCCATGGGAGAAAGCATTCCACTGGTGTGCCAGGACTGGGCCAATACCAAGGCTGCGTATCGTTTTTTCTCCGACGACCGGGTCAGTGAGGCCGACATTCTGGCCGGCCACTTTCAATCGACGCGTGAGCGCACGATTGCCACCGACGGACCTATTCTAGTGCTCCACGATACGACCGAGTTCAGTTATCAAAGAGAGAACTCAGACGCGATCGGGATCACCAAGAGCATAAACAGCGGGCGCGACAAGGCGGGCCGCCTGAGGTCGCACACGGTTTGCGGCATCCTGATGCACTCGAGCCTGGCGGTGACAACCGAAGGGCTGCCGCTTGGACTGACGGCGGTCAAATTCTGGACCCGGAAGAAATTCAAGGGGACTGCCGCTTAAGAAGAAGATCAATCCGACGCGCATTCCCATCGAGAAGAAGGAGAGCATTCGGTGGCTGGACAATG
>NZ_JADPKH010000010.1:0-2985 GCF_023073835.1 Bradyrhizobium sp. 153
TCACCGGGCGAGATCAAATCGGAAAGGTGGGCGACATCGTCTCGGAATCCCCGAGCGACTTCATATCGGTACACCCGGGCGACTTCGTCGGAATCCGCAACCAGCAGCATCGATGGAACAGAAATGCGGACCGGGCAAAGCGCCCGGCAGAACAAGTACCAAAGGACATTGGGCGCCAGACATGCCGGAATATCCGGCGGAAAAGACGATGCTATCGTCCTGGAAGGACTGCGGGGCGAGGAGAATATCTTTAGAGCTCAGCCGGCGCGAGGTATTGCCGCCTCCATGTACTATGGCGGGTCGCAGGAGTTCCTCGAGACACGATAGACATCGCCTAGCGGGCGATACGGCGTGTGCGGCAACTTCTGGCGCGGTGAAGGATCTGCGTCGTGAGATGACGGCGCCGAAAGAAATGTGGCTGACCTTACGCTGGAGAACCGGTCGCTCAAAAACGTGAACGGGGATGGGGAGAACGAGGCATGAGATCTCCTGTGCCCGAGGAAAACCGAATCATCTGGCTGGTGGAGCAATCGCATTTCTGGCCGGGCGGGACAGGCTTGGTATCCCACGCGCCACATTCTATCACTGGTATGAGGGTTACCGGAGGCGGCAGCGACACGATGACCGATCATCGATCTCCGGAGCGGGTCTCGGCGAAGTCGAGGACTGGCTGCCAGACGTCGCTTTTAGAATGGACCCCGAGGACGGCCTCATCTGGTCTTCGATCTCGTGACCACGACCTCATGGCGTTCACCGACTACGGCAAACCTGGTGGAGCTCATCAGGATACACAAGGAAATCCTGAACTCCTCAAGCGGCGAAATCGGTGGGTTCACTGTCCGCCCCAGGTGAGGTTTGCGGCAGTTGCGAAAATGATGTGAGCGGCTTGGGCGGCAAGTACAAAGCTCGTGCGTGAGGAGTGTTATTTCTTTCTGCTACGTGGGGGTACGGGCTTTCGACCCTTACGCAACGGCTTGGGAGCCGTCGCCCCTTTGGGTGGCTGAAGAAAGAATTCAGACAAATGAACCCCAAGCGTTTCCGCGAGACGGTCGAGAAGATCGATTGTCGGGTTCTCCGATTGCTGCTCGATACCGCCCATATAGGAGCGGTCGATCTTGGCATCGTATGCCAATCGCTCTTGCGAAACACCGCGATCTACGCGGATCCGGCGCACATTCCAGGCGACAAGCGCACGAGCTTTCATGCGCTAAAGCAGCCATTCCGACGGCCATCAAACCACTGGCTATAACCATACTATTGCGGTACGTTCGCCCAAAAATGCAGATGAGCAGAGTCCGCGCGTAATCCGAATGAAGGAGCGGTACTGAATTCAGATGGCGCGCCGAATCAGCCTGTGCTGACGAGCTACGACGAGCTGCGTCCCATTTCGGCCTCTTGATTCGAAAGGCTGGACGACAGTTCTGCTGATCGAGCGGAACGGACTGCGATCAAATGCATTCGGACGATGGTCGGAGCGAACGAATTGAAGGGAACGACGGCAGTCACCGCTCTTAGGTATTCATTGACTTTGGCAAGAATGCTCCCACAGGCCGCGACAATCGGCTCTCTACGAAGAGGTTCTGAATACGGCTACCGTCCCTAAAATCGAGGCTTCTCAATCTGGTAGGACTTTCAGGCTGTGCCGTCCGATCCCAAGATCGCAGATTTCGCGCCTAACGCGCCGCAGCTCACGCCCTATGACGAGCAACATGCCGTCACGTATATGCGTCTGCTGGATGCCGAGGCCGATAACGCTGATTGGCGAGAAGTTGCGCGCATTGTGCTTGGTATTGATGCCACCCTGGATCCGGATCGCGCCCGACGTATCTTTGAAAGCCATCTGGCTCGCGCCAAGTGGGCGGCACGTCATGGCTTTCGGCAGCTCCTGCAGCGCGGTTGGCCGAAGAGTGAGGAATAAGTGCGTTCGAAACGGACGTCACTTCTGGTGATGACCGATCGCAAAATTAGATCGTCATATCGCGCAAACTGCATCAATCGCGAAGACCTGCATTGGGTCAACCAGAAATAGTCACATTCGTCGGGCTGCAATTCCCTGCATGTGCGTTATCAACATACGGGGAAAGTGGTGCGATGCCAGGTGCTGACTGGAGATCAGAGAAGGCCTATCCCGATGCCAACAAAGCAGGGGCCGCGGACATAGCTTGGGAGTGGCTACGCCGCAACGGCGAGTACCAACGAGACTATTTGGCTCTCGCCATGAGCGAACGATCCGACGCGATGCCGGACCATTTCCGGCAGCAGTGGGGACTGTCTTTTCGCAGCTGATCCGCAAAAGACCTTCGACCAACAAGCCATTTTCTGGGCGCCCGAGGTGCTCGCGACCGTGCTGCCCTTGCGCGCGGCTGTCCGCTCGGCAGCGTCGTACGATCTGGATTTCAGAAAACTGGCGGGTAGCGAGCTTCGCCATGCGCCGGATGGATGGCATGCCATCGTGGCGCTCGGAGGAGCAAAGCATCGCCTCTGGCTAACAGAACTTTCACCGAGCGGCTCATCGCTTGCCGTCGACCTGCCGTTCGACGGCAGTTTCGAGGTTCGTTTGCGGGCAGCACATCGTTTTTGGCTGGCGCTCGAACGGCGCCCCATCGGACCACCGCCTCTGACGCTGCCAATCTTGACCCGCCAGCGGCTCATCCTCGCCTTGCGTGCGGTCGATGGGTCGTCGGAGGGACACAGCTATCGCGAAATCGCGCAAGGCTTGTTCGGCAAGCATCGCATTCCCGATCGCGGCTGGAAAACGCACGATCTGCGCAGCCGGACCATTCGCCTGGTCAAGACCGGGCTGCTTCTGGTGCGAGGCGGCTATCGCGCCTTGCTCCGTCGCAAGCGTAAAGGCGAGGGCGACCCGTCCTGAGCTTTGGCTGATCGGCTAAAGCGTGATGGCATTAAGTTCGATAGCCTGAATTTTTGAGGTAATTGGCGCATTCGTCGGCGGTGAAGGCATCGAGTGCGTGGCCGATTGCGGCG
>NZ_JADPKH010000136.1:0-661 GCF_023073835.1 Bradyrhizobium sp. 153
CCGTCATCGAATTGATGGCGGCCTTTGGGCGTGAGATCGAGCCACATGAAGGCACCCATCAAATTTTCAATGCCACGGGAATATGCCGAGTACGTGTGGAAGATCTCGCCAGCCTCGTTTTTGGCAAATATGCTGGCGCCCATCATGTCTTCGCTGCTCTTGAGCGGGATCGTGTCGTAATTGAACTTGGCTGTGCCAGCGGCCAGGTCCTCCCTTTTGAATGACACCCCGAAATCAAAGTTGAAGTCGCTGCCATAGGATGACACCCACGGAAAGGTCCAGCCCAAAGCGCGTTTCACTTGCTCGATTCGCTCGATTGGCGCGCGTGAAATCACAGCAAATGACAGGTCGGCATCATGGAAGTGCTTGCGCGCGGCGTCGAAATGATCGGCGACGAATGAGCATCCTTTGCAAACGTGATCGGAGCCCGGGGTCAGCATGAAGTGATAGACGGCGAGTTGGCCGCGACCATTGAACAGATCGGAAAGTGTGTACTTGCCATCCGGTCCCTCGAAGACGTAGGGCTTCTCGATTTTTACCCACGGCAAATGGCGTCGCTTTTCTCTAAGTTCGTCGAGCTTGTGCGTCATCTCCTTCTCTTCGACGAACAATGCCCTACGTGCGGAAAGCCATTCCTCACGCGAGACGACTTTGGGTGGAG
>NZ_JADPKH010000146.1:0-206569 GCF_023073835.1 Bradyrhizobium sp. 153
TCACCCTGACACCACCATCTCCTTGCGCCTCAAGCTCAAGCGCGCCGGGTGGAACGATGCCTTTCTTTTTGAGCTCCTCGGCCACATGCGATAGCCCTGACCCTCAGGGGGAGGGTAGGAGGGGCAGTCGCGCGCTCCTTCGCTACTTTTGCGGCGGGCCGAGATCGAGCGGCGGCAAGTCGATCTGCGGCACTTCGATCTTGATCGTGCTGGGGTCGATGTTCGATTGCACGCCCTTGTAGTGCATCACCATCGAGGGGAACGCGATCACCAGACCTACCATGATCAACTGAATCACGACGAATGGCACCGCCCCCCAATAGATCTGGCCCGTGGTGACAGGCTCCATTCGCTTGCCGGTGACGCGATCAGTATATCGATCCTTCGGGGCGACCGATCGCAGATAGAACAGCGCAAAGCCGAATGGCGGATGCATGAACGAGGTCTGCATGTTGACGCCGAGGATGACGCCGAACCAGATCAGGTCGATGCCGAGATGCTCGGCGGCAGGTCCGAGCAGCGGGATCACGATGAAGGCCAGCTCGAAGAAGTCGAGGAAGAAGGCCAGCACGAACACGAACGCGTTGACGAAGATCAGGAAGCCGACCGGGCCGCCGGGCAGGGAGGTGAGCAGGTGCTCGACCCAGACATGCCCGTTGACGCCGTAGAAGGTGAGCGAGAACACGCGGGCGCCGACCAGGATGAACACAACAAAAGCCGACAGCTTGGCGGTCGATTCCGTGGCCTGCCGGATCAGGTCCCAGCTCAGCCGCCGCTTTGCGGCACCGAGGATGAGGGCGCCGGCGGCACCCATCGCGCCGCCTTCGGTCGGCGTCGCGATGCCGATGAAGATCGTACCCAGCACCAGGAAGATCAGGAACAGGGGCGGCACCATGACGAAGGTGGTCTGCTGCGCCATCTTCGAGAGGAAACGGAAGCCGGTGAGCTTGTCGATAACCCAGTTCAGCACGGCGACGACGAAGGCGAAGATGATACCGTAGAACATGCTCAGCACGACGTAGTCGGCGCCATGCGTGCTCGAACTGCGCATCATGAACCATCCGAACACACAGCTCGCGAGGAACAGCATGCCGAGCGAGACCAGGCCGCGGCTGCCGTCCTCCTCGCGGAAACCGATGGCCTCCTTCGGCAGGCCCGGCACGGCCTTCGGGAAGATCATGCTGACGAGGAAGGCATAACCGGCGTAGAGGGCGGCGAGCACGAGGCCCGGGATGAAGGCGCCTTCGTACATGTCGCCGACGGACTTGCCGAGCTGGTCGGCCATCACGATCAGGACGAGCGAGGGCGGAATGATCTGCGCGAGCGTGCCGGACGCGGCGATGACGCCGGTCGCTACCCGGCGGTCATAGCCGTAGCGCAGCATGATCGGCAGCGAAATCAGCCCCATCGAAATCACCGAGGCGGCAACCACGCCCGTCGTCGCGGCCAAGAGCGCACCGACGAACACCACCGCGTAAGCAAGTCCGCCGCGGATGGTGCCGAACAATTGGCCGATGGTGTCGAGCAGGTCCTCGGCCATGCCCGATCGCTCCAGCACCAGCCCCATGAAGGTGAAGAAGGGAATGGCGAGCAGCGTGTCGTTGTTCATCACGCCGTAGACCCGCTCCGGAAGGGCCTGGAGGAAGTCGGGGTGGAATTGGCCGAGCTGGACGCCGATGATGGCGTAGAACAGGCCGACGGCGCCGAGCGAGAATGCCGCGGGATAGCCGAGCAGCAGCACGACAACCAGCGACGCGAACATGATGGGCGCCATATTGGCGATGATAAACGCGGTCATGATTTCCCCTAAACCGTCGCCAACGGCTACTTCTTCTCGATCGCTTCGACGAGATGCTCGACTTCTGCCTCGAGCGCCGACACTTGGGATTCATGCGGATCGGGCATCAGTCCGCGCATGACTGCCATCCGCTTGATCAGCTCGGAGATACCTTGCACGAGCAGGAGAGCGAACCCGATCATGATCAGGGCTTTGGCAGGCCATTGCGGCAGGCCGCCGGCATTGCCGGATTGCTCGTTGATGTGGAAGGAGCGCTGGAAGAACGGCACGCCGGTGATGATCATCACGACGCACAGCGGAATGAGGAAGAACAAGTGACCGATCACGTCGATCACGTTGCGGGCCGTCTTCGGCAGTGCGTTGTTCACGATATCGATGCGGATGTGCTCGTTGTCGAGCAGCGTCCATGACGAGCAGAGCAGGAAGACGATGCTGAACAGCACCCATTGCAGCTCGAGCCACGAATTGGAGGACGTATCGAAGGTCTTGCGGATGACGGCGTTGACCGCCGAGATGATGACTGCGAGCACGATCAGCCATGCCAGGCGTTTGCCCGTCCAGCGCGTGAACGCGTCAATCCTGCTGCTCAACTTTAGGAGCGCTTGCAACGATAGGTCCTCCCCCGATTGTGCCCCCGGCCGTCTTGACTGCGCCGAGTTGGCGCGTGGCTTGTCTCGCCGCGCAGGCATGAGGCAGCCGCACCAAACCAGCGGGCGTGCCGCCAGTCAATTGGAAGTTTGTTGATAGTTAAGGGGAAATAATACCCGCGAGCAGGTTAAGGGCTACCCGCCGGTGACGCTCATATGCCTGGAGACGCTGGGACGGTTGTGGCGGCGGTCGATAATGAAATCGTGGCCCTTGGGCTTGAGCCCAATGGCACGATCGATCGCATCCGCAAGCAGCACATCCTCGTTCGATGCACGCAGAGGTTTACGCAAATCGGAAGCATCCTCGTGGCCAAGGCAGGTGTGCAGCGTTCCGGTGCAGGTGATGCGCACCCGGTTGCAGGATTCGCAGAAATTATGGGTCATTGGTGTGATGAAGCCGAGCTTGCCGCCGGTCTCGGCGACGTTGACATAGCGCGCGGGTCCGCCCGTGCTCTCGGCTAGGTCTGTCAGCGTGAATTGCTGGGCGAGACGCGCGCGCACCAGGGACAGCGGCAGATATTGGTCGATCCGGCCCGAGCCGATCTCGCCCATCGGCATGACCTCGATCAGCGTCAGGCCCATGCCCTTGCCATGGGCCCAGCGCATCAGCTCGGGGAGCTCGTCCTCGTTGAGGTTCTTCAGGGCCACCGCGTTGATCTTCACGCTGAGCCCTGCGGCGCGGGCGGCTTCGATGCCTTCCAGAACCTTGTCGATCTCGCCCCAACGGGTGATCTCGCGAAACTTCCGGGGATCGAGCGTGTCGAGCGAGACGTTGATGCGGCGGACGCCGCAATCGGCGAGCTCCCGCGCATGCTTCGCAAGCTGGGTGCCGTTGGTGGTCAGCGTCAGCTCATTCAAGGCGCCGCTGGAAAGATGCCGCGACAACGAGCGCACCAGCATCATCACGTTGCGGCGGACCAAGGGCTCGCCCCCGGTGAGCCGCAGCTTCTTCACGCCCTTGGCGATGAAGGCCGAGCAGAGCCGGTCGAGTTCCTCCAGCGTCAGCAGGTCAGCCTTGGGCAGGAACGTCATGTCCTCTGACATGCAATAGAAGCAGCGCAAATCGCAACGGTCGGTCACGGACACGCGCAAATAGCTGATGGTCCGCCCGAACGGATCGGTCATGGGGCTCGACAGCGCGGCGAGGGGACTCGCTGTAGCGAGGGGGCTCGCGGAAGATCCGTTCATACGGGAAGCCTTGTACTTCGGGCAGCTTGCGCACCGACGCTTCAGCGGTGCTCTGGAAGCAATCTAAGCATCGGAGAGGCAAAGGACAATCGGGTCGATAGGTCAGCGCCTCCCGCGCTTGGCTCGGGGGACGCGGCCCGCGCGGCGTCCGCCGGGCTGCGGCTGCCGCAGGTTTCGGCTTCTTGGGCCGCTGCGGCTTACGGACCGGTTTGGGCGGAGTGGCCGATTGAAGCTCTGCAAATCCCGGATTTGGCGCGGTGATGGAGGCCACCTTCTGCGACCAACCGCTACATCGCCCAGCCGGACCTAAGGCGTGCCGCTTGGGCAGGCAACCACGGCTGCGCATCGATCACGCAGAATTGCAAGGAATAACTCAGATTTATCAGGGGTTTGCTGGAGCCTGGGCGGTCATCAGGCTGCGCGCTGCGGCGGGCAGGTCACGCATGTGATGGATCAGCCGGTCCGGCTTCAGTTCGGCGATCGGCACGTCCGTATAGCCGAAGCTGACCCCGATCACGGGCACCCCGGCCCGGCGGGCCACGCCAACGTCGGTTCCGGCATCACCGACCATGATGGAGGCTTTGACCTCCCCGCCGGCGCGCGCCACGGTCTCGCGGAAAATGGTCGGGTCCGGCTTCTGGACGCCGAACGTGTCCGCGCCGCAGATCGCCGCGAAGCGGCGGCTGAGGTCGAGCTGGTCCAAAAGCCGCTTCGACAGCCATTCCAGCTTGTTGGTGCAGACCGCGAGGCGGTGGCCTTGGGCGGCAAAATGGTCGAGCGCGGCCTCGAGCCCCTCGAAGGGGCGGGATTCCACCGCGATATGATCGGCGTAATAGGCGATGAAATCCGCCGTCATCCGGTCCATGTCGGCAGTGGTGACGGTGCGCCCCTCGGCCTCCAGGCCCCGCTCGATCAGTTTGCGGGCCCCGGCGCCGATCATGTTCCGGGCCGAGGCCATCGGCACCGGCGGCAGCCCTTCGCGGTCGAGCACGTGATTCAGCGCGGTGATCAGGTCGGGCGCCGTATCCACAAGCGTGCCGTCGAGATCGAAGACGATGGTGTGAGGGAAGGTCATGGGCGAAGCGCTACCGGCCCGGTCGTATCGAAGCAAGGGGCGGGACCATAAGATCCGCTTATAGACCTGATCCCAGACCCTGTTCTCCGGGAAAAAACGAGGCTACATAGGCCGCCGCAACCGGCCACACCCGGCGGCACATTCTCGATTCAAGGCGGGCGCAAACGTGAACATGGACCAGTTGAAGCGGCAAGCGGCCGCGCGCGCCCTCGAGGAGGTGCGTGACGGCATGCAACTCGGGCTCGGCACCGGCTCGACCGCAAAACATTTCGTCGAGCTGCTCGGCGAGCGCGTCGCCGCCGGGCTCAAGGTGATCGGCGTACCGACCTCGGAAGCGACCCGCTCGGACGCCGAGCGTTGCGGCGTGCCACTGACCACGCTGGACGAGATCGACCATCTCGACATCACCGTCGACGGCGCCGACGAGATCGATCCCGAGCTCAACCTCATCAAGGGCGGCGGCGGGGCGCTGCTGCGCGAGAAGATCGTGGCGGCTGCGTCGGATCGCATGATCGTGATTGCCGACGAGAGCAAATGGGTGCCGACGCTCGGACGCTTTCCGCTGCCGGTCGAGGTCATCCCGTTCGGGCTTGGGGCAACGCGTCGCGCGATCGAGATTGCATTTGCCGAATGCGGCGTTTCCGGGCAGATGGCGGTCCGCAAGGCCAAAGACGGCCACGTTTTCGTCACCGATGGCGGCCACTGGATCGTCGATGCCCAGCTCGGACGTATTGTGGATCCATCCGGCCTCGCCAACGCGTTGAGCGCGATTCCGGGCGTGGTCGAGCATGGGTTGTTCATCGGCTTGGCCGGCTCGGCCGTTTTGGCGGGCGGCGAGGGAATCCGCGTGATTGAACGGCGCAAGCCGAAAGGAGACTTGGAATGAAGATCGTGTTGAAATTCTTGCCGGCTGCGACCCTCGCTGTGGGACTGGCGCTTTCGGCCGCCCCGGCAATGGCCCAGCAGGCCGCGCCCAAGGCCGCCGCGCCGGCCCAGCCGAAAGCCTCACCTGCGGCGATTGCGGCGGCCAAGGAGATTTTGCAGATCAAGAACGCGACTGCGATGTACAGCGGCGCCGTGCCCGGCCTCGTCGAGAAGACCAAGATCGCGCTGATCCAGCAGAATCTCAACTACCAGAAGGACCTCAACGAGGTCGCGCCGATCGTCGCCCAGCAGCTCAACGGCCGCCAGAACGAAATCGGCGAAGGCATGGCGCAGATCTATGCCAGCGAATTTACCGAGCAGGAGCTCAAGGACCTCGTCACCTTCTACAGGTCGCCGCTCGGCAAGAAGCTGATCGAGGCCGAGCCGCGCGCCATCGGCCTCAGCATGGCCTTCATGAACTCCTGGGCCCAGAACTTCTCCGAGACCGTGATGGGAGCCTTCCGCGCCGAGATGCGCAAGCGTGGCAAGGAGATCTGAGCGCACCTATCTGATAGGAGTCCTAAAGCGCGTCATCGCGCTCTGGGTTGTTATTTGAGCAAGATCTTTTTCGGAAAACCGCTCCACACTTTCCCGGATCATGCTCTGAAAGAGGTCGGAGTGGACAATGGCTGAATTCGACGTCGACCTCTTTGTCATCGGTGGCGGCTCGGGCGGCGTGCGGGCCGCCCGCATCGCGGCTGGTTACGGCGCCCGCGTGATGATCGCGGAAGAGTACCGCATGGGCGGCACCTGCGTGATCCGCGGCTGCGTGCCGAAGAAGCTGTTCGTGATCGGCTCGCATTTTCGTCATGAGCTCGAGGACGCCGCCGGCTTCGGCTGGACAGTCCCGCCAGCCACCTTCGACTGGCCGACGCTGATCGCCAACAAGGACAAGGAGATTGCGCGGCTCGAGGCCGCCTACACGGCCAATGTCGAGAAGTCGGGTGCGCAGATCGTCAAGAGCCGGGCGGTGATCGAGGATGAGCACACTGTCCGTCTGCTCGAGAACGACCGCAAGATCACGGCGAAGTACATCCTGATCGCCACCGGCGGGGCGCCAAACCATGGCGCGGCGATTCCCGGCATCGAGCACGTGATCTCCTCCAACGAGGCTTTCCATCTGAAAAAGTTGCCGAAGCGGATCGTGATTCAGGGCGGCGGCTACATCGCGCTGGAATTCGCCGGGATCTTCGCCGGCTTCGGCTCGGACGTCACGGTGATCTATCGCGGCGACAACATCCTTCGCGGTTTTGACGAGGATGTTCGGACCCACGTTCGCGCCGAGATGGAGAAGCAGGGCATCACCATCCTCACCGGCTGCACCGTGACCAAGGTCGATCGGCACGGCGAGGAGTTCACCACGCATCTGTCGAACGGGTCGAGCCTCGCCTCCGATCAGGTCATGTTCGCGATCGGCCGCCATCCTGCGGTGGCCAATCTCGGCCTTGAGAACGCCGGCGTCGCCATTAATCCGAGCAATGGCGGCATAGCGGTGGATGGTTTCTCGAAGAGCTCGGTCGACAGCATCTATGCGATCGGCGACGTCACCCACCGCTTCAACCTGACGCCGGTAGCGATCCGCGAAGGCCACGCCTTTGCCGACACCGTGTTCGGCAAGCGCGAGGTCAGGGTCGATCATGCCAACATCCCGACCGCCGTGTTCTCGCAGCCGGAGGTCGGCACCGTCGGCCTCACCGAGACGGAGGCACGGGCGCAGTACAGCCACGTCGATATCTACAAGACGACGTTCCGCCCCATCAAGGCGACGATGTCGGGCCGCGACACCCGCATGCTGATGAAGCTCGTCGTCGACGGGGCGACCGAGCGCGTGCTGGGCTGCCACATCGTCGGCGATGCCGCCGCCGAGATTATCCAGGCGGTCGCGATCGCTGTGAAGATGAAGGCGACCAAGGCCGATTTCGATGCGACGATCGCGCTGCACCCGACCGCGGCCGAAGAGCTCGTTACCATGCGCACGCCGAGCGCACGCCACGTGCGCCAGGCGGCGGAGTAGCCTTTCGACTGTGAGGTCTCGGCCTGTGAGGCCTTGACGTTATGTTCATGTTTTGTTCTTATGCTGCGATCGTCAGGGAGGCAGCCATGGACAACCGTATCAACGAAATCCGCAGAACCATACGAGCGCTCCGGGTCAGCATGCTCGAGGCCGAGTCCATCATGCGTGAGCAGGTCAATCGGGACGAGGACTGCAGCTTCGTCGCGCAGGAAATCCTCAAGATGCGTTCGGTCATGAGCCTGCTCGTCAAGGAGCGTGCAACGCTCGGCGATGACGAGCCGATCCTCGTCAACTGCCTCTATCTCCGGCGACGCCGGCAGCCGCGAAAATCATCGGCTGATCGCCTCCCGGAGCCGGCAATATTCCACCGCAACGCGTGGCGGCGAGGATCTGACCGGAACGGGGCGACCGCTCATTCGAGCGACTGACGGGCAGCCCGCTCAGGCTTGCCGGACGGGCTGTCCGCCCACTTCGCCATGTCCGTCGTTCGCACGTCGATGCCTTCGCACCAGAGGCAGCTGAGCTCCGCGCGGCCCTTGGCCGAAAGCATCGGGACAAGTCCATGGCCGCAGCCGGGGCAAGACGTGACGCGATTCATGCGTTCCTCCGATGCCCGAATTCAAGACGACATTTCGTTGCCGAAGCTTGCCCGGGCGTTATGACGGAGCAGGAACGCTGCCAGTCGGAGCGCTCGTCCCTGAGATGGTCGAGGCTGCGATCCAGCGCGAAACTGCCCCGATGTCCTCGGCATGTTCGCGATAGGCGCGAAGCTGGAATTCTGCGGAGCTGCCGCGCGCAACGATGGTCCGACAGTGCTCGACCTCGGCGGCGCAGTTCAGTGCCGCTGCGTCCCCAGCGATGTCGTCGATCACGCGGGAGAGCAGCTCCGAGATCGTGACGGGCCCGTCCTTCGAGGCGAAGATGCAATCGGTGCCGTAGCGCTGGGCGCGCCATTTGTTTTCGACCGCAATCGCGCGTTCGACCGCGGTGACCTCCTTCGACAGGTGGGGCCGCAGGTAGAGGTGCCGTGTCAGGCAGCGATAGAGCGAGGCGATCGCGACGGCGTCGTCGATGAAGGTGCAGGTGTCGGGCGCGCGCAGCTCGAGGGTCGGGTGTCGCATCGAAGGTCGCATCGCCCACCAGATGTGGCTCTCGTCGGGAATCACGCCCGAGCGCTGCAACGCGCCGACATAGTCGTCGAAGTCCTGCTTGCTTTCGAACAGTTCGGGCAGGCCGGTGCGCGGCAGCTCGGAGTAGGCGGCGAGCCGGTAGCCCTTTAGTCCGGTCTTGTGCGAATTCCAGAATGGGGACGAGGCGGAGAGCGCGATGAACAGCGGCAGATGCGGCAGCATCGCCCGCATCACCGCCATGCGCTTCTCGGGATCTGGCAGCTGGACGTGCACATGCATGCCGCACATCATGTTGCGGTGGCCGATGCTGCGCAAATCCTCGATCATCTCCTCGTAGCGCGGTTTCGGGCTGGGCTGCGACATGCGCCAGACCGCGGTCGGATGCGTGCCGCAGGCCATGATCACGAAGCCGTATTGCGCGGCGACGTTTGCGACCTCGCGGCGCAGGAAGCGGAGCTCTTCGCGCGCGTCATTGACCTCGACGTGAATGTTGGTCGCGACCTCGAGTTGGGATTGCAGCATTTCCCGCATCGCCTGGCCGCCGGTCGACCAATTCGCCGATTCGAACAGCTCGTTGGGAGTCTCGATCGCGACTTCCAGGCTGCGACGATCGGCGAGGAAATATTCCTCCTCGATGCCGAACGAATATTCCGCCGCCTTGCCGCCTCTGCCGGCGGAGCGAATGACGAAGTGCTGCCTGTCGTCGGACGGATCAAGCCGCAGCAGTTTCAAAACGTCTGAAGCAAATGTCATTGTCCCACCCGGCCGAGGTATTTACCTGCCGGCAACAATTCTTCTGGATGGAACGGGTTCCGCGTCGCACTCACCCGTAATTGCAAGAGTGAACGGAACAATCTTCACGCTTTCGGACGCGCGCGCGATCAGCGTGTGATTCGGCGGCACTTCGGCCCAATCCTCGTCCTTGTCGAACGGCTCGGACACGACGACGACCTGGCCGCCGGCCTCGCGGAAATACAGCGTGTTCGCGGCATCGTTGACCGCAACGCGGAACGCGTAGAGATCGTGGCCGTTGGCGATCGCGCTCGTGAAGCGCAGCCGTTCGCGTAGCTGGCCTTCGTTGACGAGACTGACGAGGGCTTGCAGCACGCGGTGCGTTGCGCCGAGCGGATCGCTATCCAGACCCGCGCCCATCATGGCGAGGAATACGGCTTCCGAATCGGTCGTGCCCAGCCGCGATGGGTAATAAGGATCGGGGATCAACGCCTCGACCCTGCGCCGCAGCCGATTCCAGCTCCCGACGAATCCATTGTGCATGAACATCCATTGGCCGCAGGCGAAGGGATGGCAATTCTGCCGTGTCACCGCCGTGCCGGTGGCCGCGCGCACGTGCGCGAAGAACAAATGCGAGCGCAGATGGCGGCAGAGATAGCGCAGGTTCTCGTCCGACCAGGCCGGGCGCGTCTCGCGATAAAGGCCTGGCTCCGGATGCTCGCCGTACCAGCCGAGGCCAAAGCCGTCACCGTTCGAACCCGCCGTCGACTGAAGCGAGCGGATGCTCTGCGCGACCAGCGAATGCTCGGGCTCGGTGACGTAGGGCTCGAAGGACGTCGTCTCGCCCCGGTATGCGATCCAGCGGCACATGAGGGATCCTCTCGGGGATGTGTCTTGAGCTGCACCAACAGTTCTGACTCCCTCATGGTTCCCGGTGATGCCGGGAGCGCGACCAAGGCCGGCTTCGTTGCTAGGATGCGAGAAAATCGAGATGGAGATCGAGATGAATGATCGAGCCAAGCTAGCCGCGCTCAAGCGCCATTGGGATGCTTCGGACGCGAGCAATTTCGAGGCGGAGCATGACATTTACTGCGAGGATGCCGTGCTCGACTATCCGCAGTCCGGCGAGCGCATCCGCGGTCGTAGGAACATTCAGGAGAGTCGATCCGCGCAGCCGAACAGGAAGCGATTCACGGTCCGGCGGATTGCCGGTGGAGGCGATTTCTGGGTGAGCGAATTCGTCCTGAGCTATGATGGGGTGCCGTCCTACGTCGTGAGTATCATGGAATTCCGCGAAGGCCTGGTGGCGCACGAAACGCAGTATTTCGGTGACAGGTTCGAGCCGTCGCCCTCGCGTGCGCATCTCGTCGAGCGGGGAGGATGAGGAGCACTTGGCCAGGGGCATCCATTCATGCTGGCTCGCGATGCAACGAGCGCCAACCCGACACCATCGCCCTGAGGTGTGTGACCGCGCGGCGCATGGCGTCACTTGGCGAGCCACGAAAGATCGACTCCAGCCCGCTTCCATGGCCATATGGAACCCAATGCGGCGGCTAGTCGCAGCCGTATCGCCTTGATTCCGACAGCCCCGTCTTTATCTCTGAGAGGAACAAGAATCCGGGCCCCTCTGGCGAGGACGCCGACAATGTCGGCAAACCTCGTGATGTCGGATGACCTGTCCCGCGCGAATGCGATGGATCGGCCGATCGTCGGGCCTTCTTCGGTTCTCTCCGACCAGTCGTTCCATCGCAGCTCCGTGCGGCCATTTCGCAAGCTTAGGGAGCAACGATGTCTGACGCCAAGCATTCAAATCCGATCGAGATCGAGATCGCCGATCCGTCCAGCCTGAACGAGCAGGCTGCGGCGGCGCTGGTCATTGCCGGCGCGCTCGTCGCCGTGGCCGACCGGCGCGTTTCGCCGGTCGAGCGCGACGAGGTGATCCGCTTCATTCGCGATCGCGGATTGGCGCCTCATATCGAGGACGAAAGGCTATTTGGGATGTTCGACACACTCGCCGAGCGACTCGAGGAGCCGGATTTTGCAAACGTCGTGATCGATACGCTGCGGCCGGTCTCGGACATGCCGCTGTCGTCGCATCTGATGGAGTTGTCGGAGCGCGTCGCCGCTGCCGACGAGGACGTGCATCCGCATGAGGTGCAGGCGATCAAGCTGTTGCGCCTGCTGACGCTGGCCCTGCCGCGTGCAAAGCAGGTCGCACCGGGTGCTGCGCGCGCCCAACAGCCCGTGGCGGCAGAGGAGTGAGCATGAGCGCAGCTTCGGACGAGCCTACGAATGGGGCCACGGGCCCCGCCAGCCAGTTGGCCGGCGGCGACCCGCGTCTCGACAAGCTCGTCCATCGCTTGCCGCCGCGCATGGGCGACGCCGTCACCTATCTGCTCAAGCCGTCCAGCCGCTGGATCAGGATTCCCTCGGGCCTGCTGCTCATCGTCGGCGGCGTGCTCTCCTTTCTGCCGGTGCTCGGCGTCTGGATGCTGCCGCTCGGTCTTGCATTGCTGGCGGAAGACGTGCCGCTGCTGCGCTCCTCGCGCGCCAAGGTCCTGGATTGGGTTGAACGGAAGAAACCGCACTGGCTCGATCCGTCTGCACCGAAAAACGATCAATCATGACAGAATTCATCACCGCCGATGCTCTGACCGCGCTGTTTCAGGTCATCCTGATCGACCTCGTGCTGGCCGGAGACAACGCCGTCGTCATCGGCCTTGCCGCGGCGGGACTGCCGGCCGAGCAGCGCCGGCGCGCCATCGTCGTCGGCATTGTCGCCGCCACGGCGCTCCGCATCGTCTTCGCCGGCGTTGCGACCCAGCTCCTGCAGGTGATCGGCCTCCTGCTCGCCGGCGGCGTGCTGTTGCTGTGGGTCTGCTGGAAGATGTGGCGCGAGCTGCGCGAGCAGTCCGCGCATTCGCGCCAGCTCGCGTTCGAGTATGGCGGCGGCGCGGGTGCTGCGCCGGCGCAGCGAAAGACCTTTGGTCAGGCGGCCTTGCAGATCGTCGCCGCCGACGTCTCGATGTCGCTCGACAACGTGCTCGCGGTTGCGGGCGCCGCGCGCGAGCATCCCTACATCCTTGCCTTCGGTCTGCTATTGTCGGTGGCGATGATGGGCGTTGCGGCCGACCTGCTCGGCCGCGTGCTGCAGAAGCAGCGCTGGATCGCCTATGTCGGTCTCGCCATCATCGTTTACGTCGCCTTCGAGATGATCTATCGGGGCTCGCTCGAGCTCGCGCCTGTCATCGCGAGTCTGTGAGGCGCTTCCTATTTGCAATCCGGAGTGATCAATGACGTCTGAACCGAAAGCACCTTCGGCGCATGCCGCGGAGGGGCCGCAGATCGGCCCGTTTGCGCAGCTCATCTTTGGTTCGCGCTGGCTGCAAGTGCCGCTCTATGTCGGCCTGATCATCGCGCAGGGCGTTTATGTGCTGCTGTTCCTCAAAGAGCTCTGGCACCTGGTCTTGCACTCGTTCGACGCCAGCGAGCAGCAGATCATGCTGGTCGTGCTCGGGCTGATCGACGTCGTCATGATCTCGAACCTGCTGGTGATGGTGATTGTCGGCGGCTATGAGACCTTCGTCTCCCGCCTGAACCTGACCGGGCATCCCGACGAGCCGGAATGGCTCAGTCACGTCAATGCCAGCGTGCTCAAGATCAAGCTGGCGATGGCGATCATCGGCATCTCCTCGATCTCTCTGCTCAGGACCTTCATTGAGGCGGGCAATCTCGGCACGACGCGCAGCAATTTCACCGAGAGCGGCGTGATGTGGCAGGTGCTGATCCACCTGACCTTCATCATCTCGGCGATCGGCATCGCTTGGGTCGATCGCCTCAGCGAGAGCGGCCATCGCAAGGAGGCAAGCCACGGCTGACGAATCCGGCCGTCCGATACCTCCCGAGCGGCCAAGCCTGGGCCCGCCTGGTCGCTTGGTCGGGCGGGCTCCCTTTTCCGGATCGATAAAATTGCCTGCAATCCGCACAGTAGCGGCAAACCCTGCGAACAAGAAGCGCGCGGCTTTAAACCTCGACTTTGGAACCAGCGTGCATCCTCCCGGCAAAAGGGCAGGGCATCCTCATGTCTATTCTCAGGGAGATCGTCGCCGCAGTCGCAGGAGTGTACGCGCTCCTGTTTCTCTGCGACGCATTGTTCGGGGTCGGCGAGGCACGCTTCGACGAGGCCTATTTCCGCACCAGTTTCTACGCGCCGCGGCCGAAGGAATTTCGCTTTGCGAGCGATACGCCGCCGGCGGTGCGAGTTAGCGACGCATTTGCGCAATTCGCGCCGGGCGAAGCCAGGCTGAACAGGCGTTACTCGTCTCTGACGACGATCATTCGCTGACGTCATTCCCCCTAGGTCTGGGTCCATTCCGCGACGCCGCCCCACCTTGTATCGCGGTGATCGGGGCGGTGGCGCCGACGTCGAATGGCTTGACCGTCAACACCTCCGGTTTGATCGCCGACCGTTTCCCAACAATTGCGAATTTGACTTTGGCCGCAAGGGTTTGCAATGCGGAATGGATTTACAACTGGCGGGACGGGGCCAGCCTGTGTATAAGGCGGCCCTCGCAACCCACAGATCAGGTTGCGCTTTTTGCTTCACGGAGAGATTGCGATGTCCGAGCGGTGGACGCCCGAGTCCTGGCGCAGCAAGCCGGTGCTACAGGTGCCCGACTATCCCGACGCCAAGGCCTTGGCCGACGTCGAGGCGCAGCTTGCGACCTTTCCGCCGCTGGTGTTTGCCGGCGAAGCGCGCAATCTGAAGAAGGCGTTGGCACGGGTTGCGGCCGGCGAGGCCTTCCTGCTCCAGGGCGGCGACTGCGCTGAGAGCTTTGCCGAGCACGGCGCCAACAACATCCGCGACTTCTTCCGCGTGCTGCTCCAGATGGCGGTGGTGCTTACTTACGCCGGCGCCGTCCCCGTGGTGAAAGTCGGCCGCATCGCCGGCCAGTTCGCCAAGCCGCGGTCGTCGCCGACCGAAAAGGTGAACGGTGTCGAGCTCCCGAGCTATCGCGGCGACATCGTCAACGACATCGCCTTCACCAAGGAAGCGCGCGTGCCGGATCCGCAGCGCCAGCTGATGGCCTACCGCCAGTCGGCCGCGACGCTGAACCTGCTCCGCGCCTTCGCCACCGGCGGCTTCGCCAATCTCGGCAGCGTGCATCAATGGATGCTCGGCTTCCTGAAGGATAGCCCGCAGTCCCGCCGCTACAAGGAATTGGCCGACCGCATCTCGGACGCGCTCAACTTCATGCGCGCCTGCGGCCTCGATCTCGAAAGTCATCCCGAGCTGCGCGCCACGGATTTCTACACCAGCCACGAGGCGCTGCTGCTCGGCTACGAGCAGGCCCTGACCCGCGTCGATTCCACCACCGGCGACTGGTACGCGACCTCGGGCCACATGATCTGGATCGGTGACCGCACCCGCCAGCTCGATCATGGCCATATCGAATATTTCCGCGGCATCAAGAACCCGATCGGGCTCAAATGCGGCCCGTCACTTAAGCCCGACGAACTGCTGAAGCTGATCGACGTGCTCAACCCCGACAACGAGCCGGGCCGGCTGACGCTGATCGGCCGCTTCGGCTCCGACAAGATCGGTGAGCATCTGCCCAACATGATCCGCGCCGTGCAGCGCGAGGGCCGGGTGGTGGTCTGGTCCTGTGATCCCATGCACGGCAACACCATCACCTCGACTTCGGGCTACAAGACCCGCCCCTTCGACCGCATCCTGTCCGAGGTGAAGTCGTTCTTCGCGGTCCACGCCGCGGAAGGCACCCATGCCGGCGGCGTGCACCTGGAGATGACGGGCCAGGACGTCACCGAATGCCTCGGCGGCGCCCGCGCCATCACCGACGAGGATCTCAACGACCGCTACCACACGGTCTGCGATCCCCGTCTCAATGCTGAGCAATCCATCGACATGGCTTTCCTGATTGCCGAGCTGCTGAAGCAGGAACGCGCCGGCAAAGCCAGGCCGATGCCGGCCGCAGCGGGGCTCTAGAACCTTGCTGCGAATTTGGAAGGCCACGATCAATTCCCGGAACGGTCTGGCCTTTGCGTTCCGCTCGGAGCAGGCCGTCCGCGAGGAGATCTTTGTGCTCCTCCTGTCGCTGCCGCTGGCCTGGTTCATCGGCGCGACCGCGATGCGCGCGGTCGAGCTGGTCTGTGCAGTCGCCTTCGTGCTGGTGGTCGAGCTGCTCAACACCGCGATCGAAAAACTCGCCGACCGCCTGACCATGGACCACGACAAGCAGATCGGCCGGGTCAAGGACATGGGCTCGGCCGCGGTCGGCGTTGCGCTGCTGATGGCTGGCGCGTTCTGGATCTTTGCGCTCATCGAGCGATTGGGTTTCGTCTAGCGAGGATCGAACAAGGGCGGTCCATGACCGAACGTCTCAACGCATTCGCGGTCACGCTCGCCCAGCTCAATCCGACCGTGGGCGACATCGAGGGCAATGCTGCGAAGGCACGCTCGGCGCGCGCGCGAGCCGCCGCCGACGGTGCCGATCTCGTGCTGTTTCCGGAATTGTTCATCGCCGGCTATCCTCCGGAGGACCTGGTGCAGAAGCCGGCGTTCCAGGCTGCCTGCCGCGCCGCGATCGAAGGCCTCGCGCGCGAGACCGCGGACGGTGGTCCGGCGATGCTGGTCGGCACGCCCTGGGTCGAGGAGGGCAGGCTTTACAATGCCTGTGCGCTGCTCGATGGCGGCCGTGTCTCCGGCTTACGCTTCAAATGCAATCTGCCGAACTACGGCGTGTTCGACGAGAGGCGACTGTTTGCGCGCGGACCCGCAGCAGGACCCGTGACCGTGCGTGGCGTGCGCATCGGGGTGCCGATCTGCGAGGACATCTGGCTGGAAGAGTCCGAGGACTACGAAAACGTGATCGAGACGCTGGCGGAGACTGGCGCCGAGATCATCCTGGTGCCGAACGGCTCGCCTTACGCCCGCGACAAGAACGACGTTCGTCTGTCGGTCGCCGTGGCGCGCGTCACCGAAAGCGGCCTGCCGCTGGTCTATCTCAATCAGGTCTGTGGCCAGGACGAGCTCGTGTTCGACGGAGCGTCCTTCGTGCTCAATGGCGACCTCTCGCTTGCGGCGCAATTACCGGCGTTCGAGGAGAGCGTGGTCACGCTGCGCTTCACCAGGAATGGTGACGACTGGCGCTGCACCGGGCCGGTCGCCCAGCAGCCCGAGGGCGACAAGGCCGATTATGCCGCCTGCGTGCTGGGCCTCCGCGATTACGTCGCCAAGAACGGCTTTCCAGGCGTGCTGCTGGGCATTTCCGGCGGCATCGATTCCGCGCTGTGTGCGGCGATCGCGGTCGATGCGCTCGGCGCCGATCAGGTGCATGGCGTAATGCTGCCTTATCGCTACACGGCACCACACGCGATTGCGGATGCCGGCGAGCTCGCGGGCCATCTCGGCATCCGCTACGAGGTTTTGCCGATCGCCGAAGCGGTGAACGGGTTCGAGACGATCCTGTCCGGCATCTTCAAGAATCTGCCGCCAGATATCACCGAGGAAAATCTCCAGGCCCGCACCCGCGGCACGCTCTTGATGGCGATCTCCAACAAAACCGGCTTGATGGTGGTGACGACAGGCAACAAGTCGGAAATGTCGGTCGGCTACGCCACGCTCTATGGCGACATGAACGGCGGCTTCAATCCGATCAAGGACATTTATAAGACGCAGGTGTTTCGGCTGGCGACACTGCGCAATTCCTGGAAGCCGGAAGGCGCGCTCGGACCGGCCGGGGAGGTCATTCCGCCGGATATCATCACGCGGCCGCCGACCGCGGAATTGCGCGAGAACCAGCGTGATGAGGATTCTCTGCCGCCCTACGATGTGCTCGATGCCGTCCTGGAGCGTCTGGTCGAACGCGAGGAGCCACTTGATCACATCATCGCAGCCGGCTTTGACCGCGAGACGGTCACCCGCATCGACCATCTCCTCAACGTCGCCGAATACAAGCGCCGCCAGGCCGCACCCGGCGTGAAAGTGACACCTAAGAACTTCGGTCGCGACCGCCGCTATCCCATCACCAACCGTTTTCGTGACAAGGGCGAGCCCTTGCCGGCGGCGGATGAGGCGCTGGTGTCACGTGGTAGCAAGGCGTCGATCGACGCGTTTGAGGGGTGACTCTTCTAGATGCCCGCCTCGCGCGGAATGACGGTGAGAACTCGGGTTGCCGCTACGACGGGGTTGCGAAGAAGAGCACGCGAAGGAAGTGGGTGTAATCGGATTCGAGCACCATGATCGACACAAATACCAATACCACGACCGGCGGCAGCAGGATGGCGTAGGCCAGGGCCAGTCGCTCCCAGGCCATGTGCATGAAGACAGCGACGATCAAGCCGGCCTTCAACACCATGAACAGCAGGATCAGCGACCACCTCAGATAGCCATGTAGGCCAAAGTAGTCGACGAGGTAGGAGCACGTGCTGAGGACGAACAACCAGCCCCAGACCACGAGGTAGAGCTTGATCGGGTGCTGTTGACCCTTGGCGTGAACGGCCCCCGTTGCGACTGCGCCATGCACCGGAGCGTGAAGTTGTCCTTCCATGTGTACCGCCGCGTTTGTCATGCGCCGACCTCACCAAAGATAGAAGAATGCAAAGATGAACACCCACACGAGATCGACGAAGTGCCAGTACAGGCCCGTGATCTCGACGATCTCGTAATACCCCTTGCGGCTCGTGAAAAAGCCGCGCCTCTCGACGTCGAAATCGCCGCGAAAGACCTTCCGCGCGATGGCGATGAGGAAGATCACACCGATCGTGACATGGGTGCCGTGAAAGCCCGTGATCATGAAGAAGCTCGCGCCAAACTGCGGGGCACCCCATGGATTGCCCCAGGGCCGGACGCCCTCCATGATCAGCTTGGTCCATTCGAAGGCCTGCATTCCAACGAAGGTCGCGCCGAAGGCTGCCGTGGCCAGCATTAAGGCCGCGGTTCTGACGCGATCGCGTCGGTAGCCGAAATTGACGGCCATCGCCATGGTGCCGCTGCTGCTGATCAGGATAAACGTCATGATGGCGATCAGAATCAGCGGAATGTGCTTGCCGGCGATGTTGAGAGCGAAGACTTCGCTGGGATTGGGCCAGGGCACGGTCGTCGACATGCGCGCCGTCATGTAGGAGAGCAGGAAGCAACTGAAAATGAAGGTGTCGCTGAGGAGGAAGATCCACATCATGGCCTTGCCCCAGGACACGTTCTTGAAGGCGCGCTGATCGGACGCCCAGTCGTCGGCGACGCCGCGCCAGCCCTCAGGCCGCGCAGGCGATTGGCCCGGATTTGTGAGCACGGTCTCAGCCATCTGGTCTCTCTAGCTCAGCAATTGGCGGCAGATGTTGACGAAATCGTCGGTCCAGCCCGTGAGAAGACCGAGCAGGACAAGCCAGACCAGCAGCAGGAAGTGCCAGTAGATGGCGCACAGCTCCACGCTCAAGCGCATGTTGGCGATCTCGGTGCCGCGCCACATCTTGGCTGAGGTTCGGCCCAAGGCCACCAGACCGCCTGTCAGATGGAGCCCGTGCACTGCGGTCAACAGGTAGAAGAAAGAATTCGCCGGATTGGACGCCACGAGATATCCGGCAGCCCCCAGCCGTTGCCAGGCCAGGAGCTGCCCGGCGAGGAAGATCACGGCAGACGCTCCGCCGGCGAGCAGACCGATCATGGCGCCTTCAGCATCGTGTCGGCGCGCGGCCACGTACGACCATTGCAGCGCGACGCTGCTCAGGACCAGGACTCCTGTGTTGACCCACAGCAGTCGCGGTATCGGCAGCGGCCGCCAGTCCACCACGCTCATGCGCATCGAGTAGGCGCTGATGAAGAGGACGAATAATGCGCTCGCGACGGCGAGAAACACGCCAAGTCCGACCTTCGCTGCCGGCCAGGTCATGGTATCGCCGCCCGGGAAGTTACCGACCGGGCCTTCCTCCAGCCATGGCTTGGCCGTCAGCCGCTGCTGCGATAGCCACCAACCGGCGATCACCGCAAGCACAGCCAGGAAGAGGATGACGGCGCTCACGAAGCAGCTCCCTGAATGAGCTGCGTCGCGCGCGGCGGCTGGTTCTGCGGAATGAAGTCCTCTGCGGCGCCGGGCACGCTGTAGTCATAGGCCCAGCGGTACACGACCGGGAGCTCCTTGCCCCAGTTGCCGTGCCCTGGAGGGGTCTCCGGCGTCTGCCACTCTAGCGTCGTCGCCCGCCACGGATTGCCGCCTGAGGCCTCACCTTTGAACAAGCTCCAGGCAAGATTAAACAGGAACACCATCTGGCTGAAGCCGACGGTCAAGGCCACCACGGAGATGAAGGCGTTGAGTGAATGGGCCGAGGATGGGATGAATGTCGCATCGCCGAGTTCGAAATACCGCCGCGGAACCCCGAGCAGTCCAAGATAGTGCATGGGGAAAAAGATCAGGTACGCGCCGAGGAAGGTGACCCAGAAGTGAAACTTGCCCAAGGCCTCGTTCAGCATCCGTCCCGTGACCTTGGGGTACCAATGATAGATCGCGCCGAGCACGACCATGATCGGCGCCACGCCCATCACCATGTGGAAATGCGCGACCACGAACATGGTGTCCGAGAGGGGCACGTCCACGACGACGTTGCCGAGGAAGAGGCCGGTGAGCCCGCCGTTCACGAAGGTGATGATGAAGCCGAGGGCGAACAGCATCGGCACCGTGAGATGGATGTCGCCGCGCCACAGGGTCAGCACCCAGTTGTAGACCTTGATCGCGGTGGGGATTGCGATGATGAGCGTTGTGGTGGCGAAGAAGTACCCGAATTGCGGGAACATGCCGCTCACATACATGTGGTGCGCCCATACGATGAAGCTGAGCGCGCCGATGGCCACGATCGCCCAGACCATCATACGGTAACCAAAGATGTTCTTGCGCGCATGCGTGCTGATCAGATCGGAGACGATGCCGAAGGCGGGCAGGGCGACGATGTAGACTTCGGGATGGCCGAAGAACCAGAACAGGTGCTGGAAGAGCAGCGGGCTGCCGCCACCATATTTCGACAGCGTGCCCATCTCGACGAGCGAAGGCATGAAGAAGCTGGTTCCGAGCAGGCGGTCGAGCAGCAGCATGACCGAGGCAACGAACAGGGCAGGGAATGCCAGCAACGCCATGACGGTCGCCGTGAAAATGCCCCACACCGTCAGGGGCAAGCGCATCAACGTCATGCCGCGGGTGCGGGCCTGGAGTACCGTTACCACATAATTCAGTCCGCCCATGGTGAAGCCGATGATGAACAGGATCAGGGACGACATCATGAGAATGATGCCCCAATCCTGCCCGGGCGTTCCGGAGAGGATTGCTTGCGGCGGGTATAACGTCCAGCCGGCGCCGGTGGGGCCGCCGGGCACGAAGAATGTCGAGGCCAGCACCAGGACTGCGAGCAGGTAGACCCAGTAGCTCAGCATGTTCACATAAGGGAAGACCATGTCCCGCGCGCCGACCATTAGCGGGATCAGGTAGTTGCCGAAGCCGCCCAAGAACAGCGCGGTGAGCAGATAGATCACCATGATCATGCCGTGCATGGTGATGAACTGAAGGTATTGGTTGGCATCGATGAAAGAGAAGGTGCCGGGGAATCCCAATTGCAGCCGCATCAGCCACGATAGCACCAGGGCCACCAGCCCGATCGCCGTGGCCGTCAGCGAATACTGAATAGCGATCACCTTGGCGTCCTGCGAGAAGACATATCGTGTCCACCAGCTCCTCGGATGATAGAGCTCGACATCAGGTACTTCGGCAGGCGGGATGCCGGGGATCCCTTCATATGGAATATCGACCACAGAAACCTCCTCGGTCGTTTCCATCGGGGGAGGCGTTGGCCTCATGCACCCGATCTATCTTTGCGGCGGCAGCTTGCTAGTTGCCTCCGGATTGGAACGTCGCCTTCACGACGGCCTTCGCCGGCGACAATTCTGCAAACGTTTTTTGTTGCTCCAGCCAAGCGTGATATTCACGCTCTTCGTCGACGATGACCTTGGCCCGCATCTGATAGTGAGCAGCGCCACAAAGCTCCGCACAGAGAACATCGAACGTTCCGGTTCGGATTGGCGTTATCCAGAAATAGGTCACCATGCCTGGAACCATGTCCATCTTGGCCCGGAATTCGGGCACGTAGAAATCGTGCAGGACATCAACCGAGCGGAGCAGAACCTTGACCGGCTTTCCCACTTGAAGGTGCAGGTCGCCGTTCTCGATCACGACGTCGTCCTGCGCGTGTTGGTCGTCATGATTGAGCCCCATCGGATTGTCGGAGGCGATGTTGCGGACGTCGGATGTGCCCAATTGCCCATCCTTGCCCGGAAGGCGGAAGCTCCATTGCCATTGCTGCCCCATGACCTCGACCTCGGTGGCATCCGCAGGCACCGTCACGAACTGGTGCCAGACCACGAGGCCAGGCGCCAGCATGGCCGCGACGCCGACGCCGGTTCCGACGCTCAGCCACCATTCGAGCCTTTTGTTTTCCGGATTGTAATCGGCCCGTCTTCCCTCTTTGTGGTGAAAGCGGAAGACGCAGTAGGCCATGAAGGCGATGACCGCGACGAATACAAAGCCCGTGATCCAGAACGTGATGTTGATGGTGTGGTCGATATAGGCCCAGTTAGTGGCGATCGGCGTCCACCACCACGGGCTGTAGAGGTGAAACAGCACGGAGCCAATCGCGACCAGCAGCAATATCAGTGCGACAGCCATCCTGATCCATCCTTGCCATTGAAGGCTACGGATACGAATCCAGGGCGGAGCTCATGTCGGTTGCGATGGCTGGCCTTTCTCGTTGGCGTTCATGCCATCTCCGGCCTCTTGCTTCGCCCATTCCACTGGTCGCGAAATCAAAGGAACGCTCGCGACCATCAATCTCATCGGAGCTTAGGGCGTCTGTGTCTAAAATGATCCCAGCCTAAGCCGGCGTCAATAGAGCATATTTTCGTGTCGACGCGGCGTGGGCGTTGCCGTCGTCGGGCACGACCAAGCATCAGGGCATCAGGTGCGCTCAGCGTCCGGGGTGATGCAACGCACAATCAGCCGCACAATTCACCCAACCGTGAGTGCAGCCGTGCCCCGCGCGCGCTAAGCTTGTGAGGCAGGTCGCGGCGGGTTCCGTCCGGCCAGGCTCGTTCGCTGAACCTGGGTTGCCGTACCCGACCCATCGCGTTTCCTGCTTATCCGGCGGACACGCGTGGCTGGAAAGCGCGTGTCATCGAATCCGCGATTTTCAGCACGGGAGGGTCCGTTCATGGCCACTCTGTACTCCCACGACATCAGGCGGCACGTATTCGGCGAAGCGGCCTCCTATCCCATTCGCAAGATCAGCTTGTCCGACCTGTCCGAGGCCCTGCGCCTGGGTTGGGGGGATTTCCAGGCAATGCCGAGTCACGCGATCATCGTGTGCGTGATTTATCCCGTTCTCGGTCTCGTCCTGTTCAGGATGGTGCTCGGCTATTCGGTGCTGCCGCTACTGTTTCCGCTGGCCGCCGGCTTTGCCTTGGTCGGGCCTTTTGCCGCCATCGGTCTCTACGAGCTCAGCCGTCGTCGCGAGCGCGGCGAGGAGGTCGACGCATGGGATGCGTTCAAGGTGCTGCGCGCACCCTCGTTCGGCGCCATGGTAGAACTCGGCGTGCTCCTGCTGGTCCTGTTCGGGGCCTGGATCGGTGCCGCGAACGCAATCTATGTCGCGATCTTCGGTCACGCGGCGGCCGCAAGCATTCCCGACTTCGCAACGCGCGTGCTGACGACACCGGAAGGCTGGTCGCTCATCATCGTCGGTTGCGGCGTCGGCTTCCTGTTTGCGGTTGTCGCGCTGTGCGTCAGCGTCGTGTCATTCCCGTTGATGCTCGACCGGCATGCGACTGCGATCGACGCGATCCGCACGTCGCTCCGAGTGGTGGCGGCGAATCCGATTGCGATGGCCGGATGGGGCCTCATTGTGGCAGCGCTGCTCGTGATCGGCTCGCTGCCGCTCTTCGTCGGCCTTGCTGTCGCTCTGCCGGTGCTCGGTCATGCCACCTGGCACCTCTACCGGCGGGTGGTCGAGCCGAATCCGAACCCACCGGACGCACCGCCCCCGCCCCGGAAGGGAAGGCGCTACGCAGCAGACTTTCCGGCCAATCTCTTCCCCTGGAGCCGCGAGGGAGAGCCGTAACGGCCGAAACGGCCGCGCCGGCGGCCGCCTGCGCGGAGCATGACAGAAAGTAACGGCCTACTTCTGCTGCTGCGGCAGGAAGGTCGGGCCGACTGAACGGATCGGCTTATTCTCGGAGTTAGCGGTGGTGCCGGTATCCGCCGGCGACGTCGTGGCCGGCGTATTGGCCGTCGTCGGCGCCGAAGCTGCGCCCTTCTTGGCATTCGCAGGCGTGCCCTTGTTGAGCCGCTGCTGCTGCATCTTCCTGGCGCTCTCTTCGGTGACGATGATGTCGCCCTGCTGCTCGACTGCGGCCTTGTCGTCCGCCGATTTCAACGCGTCCGCCCAGGTCTGGCCTGCGGCCTTGCAGGAGCAGGATGGGTTGAACTCGCTGCGGAACTTGAACGCTGTCGGCAGCGCCGTGTAGGGCTGGCCGCCGATCGAGACCGCCGAGTTCATGTCTTCGCCGGGATTGCGATGGGTGTAGAGCACGGCCTCCGCGGCCGGGCACAGCGCCTTGCAGGTTTTCTCGTCGTCGGGGAAGCGCGCCGGCACGGTCGCAAACGAGATCGGAAAATAGGCGCCGTCGCAGGTGCGCACGCACACGGTGCGAAAGGTGGCGGATTGCGGGCCGAGATCGGCGGGCGGAACGGCTTGCGGATTGCCCGCGTTATTGCCGCCAAACAGATTGCTGAGGAAGTTGCCGCCGCCTTGCGACTGCGCCGCGTTGGCATATTGCGGGCCGCAATTGTTCTGCGCCAGCGCCGCCAGCACCGAACGGCGCTGATTGTCGCGCTCGGGGCTGAAGCCGCCGGGGCCACCGCCGCGCAGGCGCTCGAGATTGCCAGTGATCTGATCCAGATTGGCGCGCATCTGCTGGATCTGGGTGTTGACCGGGCCGCATTGCGCGGATTGGCCGCTGAACAGCGAGAAGAAGCCGGAGGAATCGCAGCCCATGCGCTTGGCCTGCATGGTGACGCGATCGAGCTCGGCCTGCTGACGGGTCTGGGAATCCTGGTAGCGGCGGATCTGCTCTTCGCGCGCGGGGTCACCACCGCCGCCGCGGTCGAGTGCGGCGAGCTGGCCTTCCAGCCGCACGCACATCGGATTAGGGCCGAGCCCGTTCTGGGCGGGCTGAGGCGGCGGTCCCGGAGGGCCGACCTGCGCGAAAGCGCCGGTGGCGAGCACGACCGTGCTCAAGAGCACGGTGCAGACAAGGAGGAAGCGGGCACGGGGCAGGGACAACAATTCAGGCATATCCGCCATTCTAGCGAGGTCACGGCCCAATGTGACTTGGGAAGCCGAAGTGACTTGAGGGCCGAAGCGCGCCCTCCCATAGCCGCTTCCTGCGGCATCGTCACGTCGTTTCAGGGGCCAAAGATTGGGCCTAAGGTCCGCCAGTTCCGAGGGAATTCAGCGCTGGCAGGTGATTGCGACATATTCGTCGCAACGGCCATGGGAGCAGTTTGCGCCGGATTTGGGGACGGAGCCGGTAATTTCGTCGGGATCGACCCGGCGATAGGCCGAGGCCTGGGCAAAATCCCGTGACTGGCAATAGGTGCGCGCGACGGAGGCGCCGCATCTCTCGCCCTTGGCCAGGCACTGGTCAACTCCATAGCCGTCCGCCTGGTTGGCAATGATGAAGACGCGCGTCTCGGCGTAAGCGCTGGCTGCCGCAAGGGTGGAGGCGCACAAAATCAGGACGAGCAAGGATCGCATGAAAATACCCGTGAAAAAATGGAACCGCCAGTTCCAGAATGGGCTCAAGTGGTTAAGGATCACGAACCAGCAGGGCGAGCCGCGTGCTTTGCGGAGATAAAGCGGCGCTTTCGCGGCTCTCTTGACGCGGAGCCGCCTCATAGCCCATATGTGGCCGCATGAACGGTCTCCTCGCCATTTGCGCCATTTGCCGCGAGATTACGAGCTAGCGATTCGCTGGCTGGAGCCGTCTTTTCTCAAAAACATTGAGAGCCTTGGACGCCCGGCCAACAGCCGACGGGTATCCATATGGAATTGCGCCTCTACGATACGCTGAGCCGGGAAAAGCGGACCTTTGTACCGCTCGATGCCAACATCGTGCGCATGTATGTCTGCGGACCGACCGTCTATGACTTCGCCCATATTGGCAATGCGCGGCCGGTGATCGTGTTCGACGTGCTGTTTCGGCTGCTGCGCCATCTCTATGGCGAGGCGCATGTCAAATATGTCCGCAACATCACGGACGTCGACGACAAGATCAACGACCGCGCCGCGCGGGATTTTCCCGGCCTGCCGCTGAACGAGGCGATCCGCAAGGTCACGGAGGAGACGGGCCGGCAGTTTCATGCCGACGTCGATGCGCTGGGCGCGCTTCGACCGAGCGTCGAGCCGCGCGCGACCGAGCATGTCGGCGAGATGCGCGAGATCATCGAAAAACTCGTCGCCGGCGGCTTTGCCTATGTCGCTGAGGATCATGTGCTGTTCTCGCCGCAGGCAATGAACGCGGCCAATGCCGGCCTGCCGCGCTACGGCGCGCTATCCAATCGCTCGCTGGACGAGATGGTCGCCGGCGCCCGCGTCGATGTCGCGCCCTACAAGAAGGGCAACACCGACTTCGTGCTGTGGAAGCCATCAAAGCCGGGCGAGCCGTCATGGCCATCGCCGGCGGGCATCGCCGCGCAGGGACGCCCGGGCTGGCACATCGAGTGCTCGGCAATGGCCTGGAAGCATCTCGGCGAGCATTTCGACATCCATGGCGGCGGTATCGATCTCGTGTTTCCGCATCACGAGAACGAGATCGCGCAGACCTGCTGCGCCTTCCACCAGCAGCGCATGGCGAACTACTGGATGCACAACGGCTTCCTGCAGGTCGAGAGTGAGAAGATGTCGAAGAGCCTCGGCAACTTCATCACCATCCATGAGCTGCTTGCGGATTGGCCGGGTGAGGTGCTGCGTCTGAACATGCTGAAGACGCATTACCGCTCGCCGATCGACTGGACCATGAAATCGCTGGAGGAGAGCGCCAAGACGCTCGACGACTGGTATCGCGTTGCGGCCGACGTCGAATCCGGCAGGCCGGCAGCATCCGTGGTCGAGCCGCTGCTGGACGACCTCAACACGTCCCTTGCGATCGCGGCGCTGCACGGCTTGCGCGGCAGCGACGTGAACGGCTTGGCGGGATCGTTGCGGCTGCTCGGTTTTCTCTCCGAGAGCGCTGCGCAATGGGAAAGCCGCAAGCAGCAGGCGAGCGGCATCGATGCGAAGGAAGTCGAACGCCTGATCGCGGAACGGACGGCCGCCCGTCGTCGTAAGGACTTTGGGGAGTCCGATCGCATCCGCGATCTGCTCGCCGCGATGGGCGTTGCGATCAAGGACTCCAAGGAAGGCACGACCTGGGAGATTGCGCGATGAAGCGGCCCGACACGCCTTTTCCGCGGCACTGGCTCTACTACATCGCGCTGAAGATCGCACTGCTCGGCGCGGCCGTGGCGATCGTGCTGAAACTCTATGGGATGTGGTGAAGACCATGGGACAGACTTTGCCAAAGCCCGCACTCAGGCCGTTCCTGCCGGCCGACGTGCCGGTGCTCGCCGCGATCTTCACCGCCAGCATCGAGGAGCTGACCGGCGACGATTATAGCGAGGCGCAGCAGCAGGCCTGGATGGAGACGGCGGAAAGCGAAGAGTTCGGCAAGCGGCTCGCCGCCGACCTGACCCTGGTCGCGACGCTGGAAGGCTCGCCCATCGGTTTCGCCTCGCTGCGCGGCAACGATCATATCCGCATGCTCTATGTGCATCCCGGAGTGAGCGGGCAGGGCGTTGCGACCATGCTGGTCGATGCGCTGGAGAAGCTTGCCGGCGGCCGCGGTGCGACGAGCCTCTCGGTCGACGCCAGCGACACCGCACAGGGCTTCTTCGCCAAGCGCGGCTACACCGCCCAGCAGCGCAACAGCGTCACCGTCAATGATGAGTGGCTCGCCAACACGACCATGAAGAAGACGCTTGGAGCGCCGCAATGAGCAAGGAGCGTCTCTATCTGTTCGACACCACGCTGCGCGACGGCGCGCAGACCAACGGCGTCGATTTCACGCTGGCCGACAAGCAAGTCATCGCGGCGATGCTCGATGATCTCGGCATCGACTATATCGAGGGCGGCTATCCCGGCGCCAATCCGCTCGATAGCGAATTTTTTGCGACCAAGCCCAAGCTTAATCATGCGCGCTTTATCGCCTTCGGCATGACGCGGCGGGCCGGGCGCTCGGTCTCCAACGACCCTGGTGTCGCCGGGTTGCTGGAAGCAAAGGCCGACGCGATCTGCTTCGTGGCGAAGTCATCGGCCTATCAGGTGCGCGTTGCGCTGGAGACGACGAAGGAGGAAAACCTCGCCTCGATTCGCGACAGCGTCGCGGCTGCGAATGCCGCCGGCCGCGAGGTAATGCTCGACTGCGAGCACTTCTTCGACGGCTACAAGGAAGACGCGGCGTTCGCGCTCGCCTGCGCCAAGGCCGCCTATGAGGCCGGCGCGCGCTGGGTGGTGCTGTGCGACACCAATGGCGGAACCATGCCTGACGAGGTCGAGGACATCGTCACCGAAGTGACGAAGCACATCCCCGGCGATCACGTCGGCATCCATGCCCATAACGACACCGAGCAGGCGGTGGCCAACTCGCTCGCTGCGGTGCGTGCCGGCGCACGGCAGATCCAGGGCACGCTGAACGGCCTTGGCGAGCGCTGCGGCAACGCCAATCTCTGCTCGCTGATCCCGACGCTGAGGTTAAAGAAGGGCTTTGCCGACGCCTTCGAGATCGGCGTCACGGCCGAGAAGCTGGCAACGCTGGTCAAGGTCTCGCGCACGCTCGACGACATGCTCAATCGCGTGCCGAACCGGCATGCGGCCTATGTCGGCGAGAGCGCCTTTGTCACCAAGACGGGCATTCATGCCTCCGCCGTGCTGAAGGATCCACAGACCTACGAGCACGTCCTGCCGGAACTGGTCGGCAACCACCGCAAGGTGCTGGTCTCCGACCAGGCCGGACGCTCCAACGTCATTGCCGAGCTCGATCGCGCCGGCATTCCTTACGAGAAGAGCGATCCGAAGCTGACGCGCCTCGTCGAGGAATTGAAGGCGCGCGAGGCGGCGGGCTACGCCTACGAATCCGCAAACGCCTCGTTCGAGCTCCTGGCGCGCCGGACGCTCGGGAAGGTGCCGCACTATTTCGAGGTCGAGCAGTTCGACGTCAATGTCGAGCAGCGCTACAATTCGCATGGCGAGCGCGTCACCGTCGCTTTGGCCGTGGTCAAGGTCGACGTCGCCGGCGAGCGCCTGATTTCAGCCGCCGAGGGTAACGGTCCCGTCAACGCGCTCGACGTCGCCTTGCGAAAGGATCTCGGCAAGTACCAGACCTACATCGAGGGCTTGAAACTAATCGACTATCGCGTGCGTATCCTGAACGGCGGCACCGGTGCGGTCACGCGCGTCCTGATCGAGAGCGAGGACGAGAACGGCGACAGTTGGACCACGGTCGGGGTGTCTCCGAACATCATCGACGCTTCGTTCCAGGCGCTGATGGATTCGGTGATCTACAAGCTGGTGAAGTCGGGGGCGCCGGCGTAGCTATCAGGGAGTCATTCCGGGGCGGTCCGCAGGGCCGAACCCGGAATCTCGAGATTCCGGGTTCACGCTTCGCGTGCCCCGGAACGACAGCGGAGAGGGGGAGCGCGACCAATGATCGATCACATCTCCGTCGGCGTCAGCGATCTCGATCGCGCCGCAAAATTCTACGAGGCCGCGCTCTCCGCGCTCGGCCTCACGCGCCTCGTGACGCGACCGCGGACGGTCGGCTTCGGCAAGGCCTATCCAGAGTTCTGGATCAACTTGCGCGAGGGCATGCCGCACGTCCCGCCGGAGAGCGGCGTGCACATCTGCCTGCGGGCGAAGACGACTGATGAGGTCGATGCGTTTCACGCCGCCGCGCTGTCCGCCGGCGGTGCCTCCGATGGCGCGCCCGGCCTCCGCCCCCACGATCGCGTGCGCTATTATGCGGCGTTCGTCAGCGATCCCGACGGCAATCGCATCGAGGCGGTGACGTTTCCGAGCGCGTAATCCTTACAGCCGGCGTGCCACTTCCGGAGCCATCTGCTTTTCCGCCTCGGCGACCTGGGCGGCGGCTGCCTTCAGCTTCGGTAAAATATCCTCGACGCGATCGGCCTTGAGGATGTCGATCGACAGGCCGGCGCGGATGAACTCGGTCTGGCGCATATGCGACAAGAGCGAGAACAGCGGCTCCCAGAAATTGTCGATGTTGGCGAGCAGCACCGGCTTGGCGTGACGGCCGAGCTGCTTCCAGGTCATCTGCTCGACCAGCTCCTCCAGCGTGCCGACGCCGCCCGGCAGCGCCACGAAGGCATCGGAGCGTTCGAACATCAGCCGCTTGCGCTCGTGCATGTCGGGGGTGACGATCATCTCCTGCACCCGCGTCAGCGCGTTCTCGCGCAGCCGCAGGAAGTCGGGGATGATGCCGGTGACGGTGCCGCCGTGATCCAGCACGGAGGTCGCGACCGCGCCCATCAGGCCAAGCGAGCCGCCGCCATAGACCAGGCGGATGTTGTTCTCGGCGAGCGCCTTGCCGAATGCCTTGGCACCTTCGGTAAAGTTGGGATTGGTTCCGGGGCCGGAGCCGCAATAGACACAGACGGTTTTGATTGTGCTCATTGGTGCCATGATGCATTGCAGCGAAGAGGCGTCAAGCCAAATCCGTGATTCGGTACTCCCGGAAATCTACCGGCAAATAGCGACAAACAATCGAAGATTCGCCATCTGGCGGGGTGCGCTGGCATCGGGAAGGCTCTATATGACGGGCGAAAATCGCAAATCGTAACGCCGCCCGCATCCGGCGGGCTTTCAGGCTTTTTGATGGACCAACCTCAATCGTTCGACGGCGCCGACGTTCCTGATCCTCCCGCGGGGCAAGGGCTGGAGCGGGCCACGCTGATGGGCACGCTGGCGCATCTGTGGCCCTATATCTGGCCGGGCGACCGCTTCGACCTGAAGATGCGGGTGGTCTGGTCGCTGGTGCTGCTGCTCGCCGCAAAGCTGATCACGCTCGCGGTGCCGTTCAGCTTCAAATGGGCGACGGACGCGCTGACCGGCGCCAACACGGCGCCGGTGCAGGCGGACAATTGGCAGCTCTGGGTTATCGCCCCGCCGCTGCTGCTGACCGCGAGCTACGGCGCGATGCGCATCCTGATGGCCGTGCTGACGCAATGGCGCGACGGCATCTTCGCCCGCGTCGCCATGCATGCAGTGCGCAAGCTTGCGACCATCACCTTCATTCACATGCACGAGTTGTCGCTGCGCTTCCACCTCGAGCGCAAGACCGGCGGTCTGACGCGGGTGCTCGAGCGCGGCCGCGAGGGCATCGAGGTCATCGTGCGCATGGTGATCCTGCAGCTGATCCCGACCATCGTCGAGGTCTCGCTGCTGATGGCCGTGCTGCTCTGGCAGTTCGATTGGCGCTACGTGGTCGCCACTCTGATCACGGTCACGCTCTACATGTATTACACCTACATCGCGACCGAGTGGCGGATCGGCATTCGCCGCAAGATGAATGATTCCGACACCGAGGCGAACACCAAGGCAATCGACTCGCTGCTCAACTACGAGACCGTCAAATATTTCAGCGCGGAGGCGCGCGAGGCCCAGCGCTATGACAGATCGGTGGCGCGTTACGAGGAGGCGAGCGTCCGCACGTATACTTCGCTCGCGGTGCTCAATACCGGCCAGGCCGTGATCTTCACGCTCGGCCTGACCGCGACCATGCTGATGTGTGCGATCGGCGTGCGCAACGGCACCAACACGGTGGGCGATTTCGTGCTGGTCAACGCCATGATGATCCAGCTCTACCAGCCCCTGAACTTCATGGGCATGGTCTATCGTGAGATCAAGCAGGCGATCATCGACATCGAGAAGATGTTTGGTGTGCTGGGCCGCGAGGCCGAGATCAAGGACGCGCCCGATGCGCAGCCGCTGGTCGTCTCCGCCGGCACCGTGCGCTTCGAGGACGTGCGCTTTGCCTATGAGCCGACGCGGCCGATCCTGAAGGGCATCAGCTTCGAGGTGCCGGCCGGCAAGACGGTCGCGATCGTCGGCCCCTCGGGTGCGGGCAAATCGACGATCTCGCGGCTGCTATTCCGTCTCTATGACGTCTCCGGCGGAAAGATCTTGATCGACGGCCAGGATCTTCGCGACGTCACGCAGGCCTCGCTGCGCGCGTCCATCGGCATGGTGCCGCAGGACACCGTGCTGTTCAACGACACCATCCGCTACAACATCCGCTACGGCCGATGGGACGCCAGCGATGTCGAGGTCGAGGAGGCGGCGCGGCTGGCACAGATCGACCATTTCATCCGCTTGGCGCCGATGGGCTACGAGACCCAGGTCGGCGAGCGTGGCTTGAAGCTCTCCGGCGGCGAGAAACAGCGCGTCGCGATCGCGCGCACCGTCTTGAAGGCGCCGCCGATCCTGGTGCTCGACGAGGCCACCTCGGCGCTCGACACCCACACCGAGCACGAGATCCAGGGCGCGCTTGACCGCGTGGCCAAGAACCGCACTTCGCTGGTGATCGCGCACCGGCTCTCGACCATCGTCGGCGCCGACGAGATCATCGTGCTGGATCAGGGCCGTATCGCCGAGCGCGGCACCCACGCAAAGCTGCTCGCGCAGGGCGGCCTCTATGCCAGCATGTGGAACAGGCAGCGCGAGGCCGAGGCAGCGCGGGAGAAACTGGCCAAGATGGCCGACAGTAGCGAGGCACCCAACCGGGAGCCGCCGCCGGTCAATGATTCCCTGACGGCGCCTGCGGCGGCGGAGTGACCTTGTCTCGGGTGCCAACTCTGGCCTAAACAACTCCACCGCGCGGGACGGCCCCGTGCGCCGTCAACCCTTCAGCGGCAGAGAGCGATGTCCATTCTCGATTCGATCCAGCGTCAGATCCCGCCGATCCACAAGGAGGGCTATCCCTTCATCGGCGGTTTCGCGCTGGCAAGCCTGATCCTATTCTGGCTGTGGTCCCCTCTGGGGTGGATCGGCACGATCCTGACTGTGTGGTGCGCGCTGTTCTTCCGCGATCCCGTCAGGGTCACGCCGGTGCGCGAGGGGCTCGTGGTGTCGCCGGCTGACGGCCGCGTCTCGATGATCACCATGGCGCTCCCTCCGGCCGAGCTCGGGCTCGGCGACCGGCCGTTGCCGCGCATCTCGGTGTTCATGAGCGTGTTCAACTGCCACGTGAACCGCAGCCCGATCGCGGGCAGGGTGGACCGCATCGCCTACCGGCCCGGCCTGTTCATCAATGCCGAGCTCGACAAGGCGAGCGAGGACAATGAGCGAAACTCGCTGGTGATCACGACGCCCACGGCGCGGATCGGCGTGATCCAGATTGCCGGCCTCGTGGCCAAGCGCATCGTCTGCTTCGTCAAGGAAGGGCAGGCGATTGGCGCCGGTGAGCGCTTCGGTCTTATCCGCTTCGGCTCGCGGCTCGACGTCTATCTGCCGGTCGGTACCAAAGCGCTGGTATGGGAAGGGCAGACCGCGATCGCTGGCGAGACGATTTTGGCCGATCTTGCCGGGGACGACGCCAGCCGCACCTATCGCACCAATTAACCAATAAGTCGTTCCAGGAAGCCGTTCCGCCGCAATGGCGGAGGGGAGCGCGGCTTGCTATATCTCGCCTTGAGGTGAGGACGAGCCATGACGCCCTACGATTTCAAAGATCCTGACGCGCGCCGGCGGCGGTTCCGTCCGATTCCGGTGCGGATGCTGGTGCCCAACGTCATCACGCTGCTGGCGATCTGCGCCGGCCTGACCTCGATCCGGCTGTCGATCGAGGGGCGGATGTCGCTCGCGGTCTATGCCATCGTGTTCGCGGCCGCGCTCGACGGCATCGACGGCCGCATCGCGCGCATGATCAAAGGCCAGTCCAAGTTCGGCGCCGAGCTCGATAGCCTCGCCGATTTCGTCAATTTTGGCGTTGCGCCCGGCCTGATGCTGTATTTCTGGCAATTGCACGAGCTCGGCAATGCCGGCTGGATCGCCGCGATGGTGTTCGCGATCTCGGGCGGTCTGCGCCTTGCCCGCTTCAACGCCACGATGGATGATCCGAACAAGCCGGCGTTTGCGGCCAATTTCTTCACCGGCGTGCCGGCGCCGGCCGGCGCCATCACCGTGCTGCTGCCGATCTATGTCGCGTTCCTCGATCTCGGACGCTGGCCCGCGGCGGTAACGGCAGGCTACACGCTCTTGATCGCCTTCCTGATGGTGTCGCGCCTGCCAGTGTTCTCCGGCAAGACCAAGCGCATGCGCGTGCCGCCCGAGCTGGTGCTGCCGGCGTTCGTCGCCGTCATCGTCTTCATCGCGCTGTTGATCGCCTATCCCTGGCACGTGCTGTCGATCGGCACGGTGCTCTATCTGCTCTGCCTGCCGCTCGGCTACAAATCCTACCGCGATCACGCGCGGGCGATGGAAACCACCGCGCCGGCGGGAGGTGAGGTCGCGTCACCGCCTTCGGCGCCGACGCTGGCGAATTTGTCCGAGCCGCCGCACGACGACGACGACCGGCCCGGACGGCTGCACTAAGCGGCCACACGCGGATATCTGCCATGAGTCCCGCTGAGTTGGGTTGATGCCTGATCTCGGCTATATCGCCCTGTGACGGCGGCACCGCGCCAACAGCGGCCGCCAATTTGGGAGAGAACGCCGTGACCAATTCCGCGACCGGGCCGCTGCCCGCTTCCGTCCTCGAAGCGCTGGGCCGCTATGATACGCCGACGATCTGCAATGCCATGGAGATCGTGGCGCCCGAGCGCCGGCTGATCGGCTACACCACCAAGCAGCTTGTTTGTCCGTTCCCCGATCTGCCGCCGATCGTCGGTTATGCCCGCACGGTCATGATCCGCTCGGTGCTGAAATCCTCGCTTCCTGCTGAGGAGCAGTCCAAGCGCCGCATCGACTATTACGAATATGTCGGCACCGGCCACGGTCCGCGCATCTCGGTGATCCAGGACATCGATGGCCCCGACGTTGGCTATGGCGCGTTCTGGGGCGAGGTGCAGAGCAACGTGCACAAGGCGCTGGGCTGTCTCGGCGTCATCACCGACGGCTCGATCCGCGACATCCCGCAATGGGCCCCGGGCTTCCAGGCCTTGGCAGGCTCGATCGGGCCGTCGCATGCCTGGGTGCATGCGGAGAGCTTTGGCGGCGAGGTGCGTGTCGCCGGCATGACCGTTAAGTCGGACGACCTGATCCATGCCGACCAGCACGGCGCCATCGTGATCCCGATCGACGTCGCGGCAAAGCTGCCCGAGGCAGCCGAGCTCTGCGGCCGCCGCGAGACCCCGATCCTCGAGATCGCCCGCAGTCCCAACTTTTCGCTGGAGAAGCTGAAGGCGGCGCTGAAGCGCTCGGCGGAGATTCACTAGACGCGCGGCGGAGCGGCCTACGGTCGGGGCACCGACCGTGGGCCGCCTTGTTCCGTCAGAAACAGGGCAGCCTGATCCGGCTCGCCGAACACCGCGGCGGCGCATCCGATCAGGGTGAAGCCGCCCGCAAGGTCCCACAAGGTGATGTCGTCCGCATTGTCCGGGAGATGGATCAACCGCGCCGCGATCACGGCGAAGGCGGCCTCGACAAAAAGCAGGGCGCTGAACGCTGGCAGCACCAGCTCCGGCTCGAGCAGATGGAGCGCCAGTACCGCCGGCAGCGCAGTGAGAAGACTGAACAACGTCAACATGGCAAATGGGCTCCTGCGATGGAGCATGCCGCATAGCTACAGAGTACCGCATGATGGCGCGTCACGGATGTGACGCAGGGCCGCAGTTGGAGGAAGCGCAATGAGGATGAAGGGCAAGACGGTTCTGATCACCGGCTCGACCGACGGCGTCGGCCGCTACGTTGCAGGCCGCCTGGCCAAAGAAGGTGCGAGGGTCCTGATCCATGGCCGCGACGCGGCGCGTGCGAAGACCTTGAGCGACGAGATCGTGGAGGCCGGCGGTATCGCGCCGACTTTCTACCAGGCCGACCTGTCATCGATGTCGGGCACGCGTGCGCTCGCGGAGGCCGTGAAACGTGACCACCAGCGCCTCGACGTCCTGGTCAGCAATGCCGGCATCGGCTCGCAGAATGACGGCCCGCAGCGGCAGGTCAGTGCCGAGGGTCACGAGCTGCGATTTGCCGTGAACTATCTCGCCGGTTTCCTGCTCGTCCATCTGTTGCTGCCATTGCTGAAGGCGGCTGCGCCGTCGCGCATCGTCAACGTCGCCTCGCTCGGCCAGCACCCGATCGAGTTCGACGACGTCATGATCACCAGGGGCTACAGCGGTTCGCGCGCCTATGCGCAGAGCAAGCTCGCTCAGATCATGTTCACGATCGATCTGGCGCAGGAATTAAAGGGCACCGGCATCACCGTGAACGCGCTGCATCCCGCGACCTACATGAACACCACGATGGTGCGCGCCGGCGGGATCACTCCGATGTCGACGGTCGAGCAAGGCGGTGCAGCCATCCTCCACCTCGTCGAGGGCGACGACGTCGCTGATCGAAGCGGATTGTTCTTCAACGGTATGAACGAGGCACGCGCAAATCCGCAGGCCTACGATGCCGACGCGCGCAAGCGCCTGCGTGCGCTCAGCCTGGAGCTGACGGGGTTATCGTCCTAGCGACCGTTATGGTTAGCGAAGTGTTGAGATTCCCGCCGCCCACCAGGAATCGCAGCGCCTGCGGCGCGCCGTACCTCGCTGTCCAGACTTAACCTTTACGCGGCTTTAAGGGCGGCGCTCTAGGGTTCCGATGCGGTTCGGGGTTGGGCCGCGCCAGCGGCCAGGACGGCCGTTGTCGTGTACGCATTGGAGTCTCCCATGGATATCATGACGAGCGTCGGGCTCATTGCGGGCACCATCGTCATCGTTGCGATGATCTTCATGGGCGGCGATCTCCACATGTTCATCTCCGAACATGCGATGATCATCATTTTCGGCGGCTCGATCTCCGCCACCATGATCCGCTTTCCTCTCAGCGCGCTCCTGCATGGCCTTCCGCTCGGCGCCAAGTTCGCTTTCACCATGAGCCGCCTGTCGGCCCACGACCTCGTCGACGAACTCGCCCGCATCGCCGAGATCGCCCGCAAGCAGGGCCCGGTCGGCCTGGAAAAGGTCGAGACCGACGAACCCTTCCTCGCCAAGGGCATCCGCTACGTTGCCGACGGTTACGACCTCGACTTCATCCGCGACAATCTCGAGCGCGACCGTGACAACTTCCTGATGCACCTCGACGAGGGCAGCAAGATCTACCGTGCCATCGGCGATTGCGCCCCTGCCTTCGGCATGATCGGTACCCTGATCGGCATGGTGCAGATGTTCGCCAACATGACCGACCCTTCCAAGCTCGGCCCGTTCATGGCGACCGCGTTGCTCGCGACCCTCTACGGCGCGCTCGTCGCGAACCTGTTCTGTTTGCCGATCGCCGACAAACTTCACGGCAAGCTGCTGGATGAGGAGACCAATCGCACCCTGATCATCGACGGCATCCTGATGATCCGCGACTCCAAGAGCCCGACCTTGGTGCGTGAAATGCTGCTGGCCTATCTGCCGGAGAAGCACCGTCACGCCGACGGCGAGCCGGTGCCGGCCTGATCGCGCGCGCCGGGATCTAGACCATGGCCAAGAAGAAACGCGGCGATGCGCACGGCGGCGGTCACGGCTGGTTCGTGACCTTCGCCGACCTGATGGGCCTGATGATGAGCTTCTTCGTGATGCTCGTCGCGTTCTCGACCCAGGACGCCAACAAGTTGAAGATCGTCGCCGGATCCATGCGCGACGCCTTCGGCGTGCAGAGCGAAGCGCGCTATGCCGGCATCGTCGAGTCCGACGGTCTGCCGACGCGGCCGCGGCTGAAGAACGTCGACCATATCCAGCCCGAGGAAGCTTCCAACACGCCGACGCCCGACCAGGATGATCGCGACCGCACCTCGGGGGCGAAGATCAAGGTCGACCGCAATTTCGCGCTCGCCGCGGCCTCGCTGCGCCAGGCGTTGCAGGACATGCCGGAACTGACGGAAATGTCCAAGCACATCATGTTTGAAGAGACCAAGCAGGGCCTCAACCTCGAGATCGTCGACCAGGATGGCCGCTCGATGTTCGCCGACGGCTCCAAGGTGCCTTACGACCGCACCCGCCGCTTGGTCGAGAAGCTCGCGATCCCGCTCAAGGCGACGCCGCTTCGCGTCTCCATCGCCGGCCACACCGCGGCGGGATTTGTGCCGGTCCGCAGCGACTACGGCGCCTTCGACCTGTCGGCCGACCGCGCGAATGCCGTGCGCCAGATCCTCGAACGCGAAGGATTGCCGCCGTCGCACATCTTCGCTGTCTCGGGCAAGGCGGACACCCAGCCGCTGTTTCCGGACGATCCCTCGCTCGCGGCCAATCGGCGGGTGACCATCACCCTGATGCGGGAAGATCCGCCACTGCCGCCGAATCTGAAGCCGTAGGGACTTGCGCTACCATCTTACCTGAGGCATCTCGTCGCGCTGCGGCGAGCGTGACCGCGCCGTCACAGCATCCGGCTCGGCGCCTGCTATGGTGGTGAGCCGGTTGACAGGCCCGCCGGAAGCGTCAAAAGGCGCCGGATCAAATTCAGGGACGAAGCGTTCTCCACCCTCATGACGGCGAGCATCACATCGACCGAGACCCAGGAAGGGCCGGTCACATCAGGTTTTTGGGCCCTTACGCTCGGGAGCATTGGCGTCGTCTTCGGCGATATCGGCACTTCGCCGCTCTATGCCTTCCACGAGGCGGTCAGAGGCGCGGCCCATGGCGAGCCGGTCTCGCGGGTCATCGTGCTCGGCGTGCTCTCGCTGATCCTATGGGCGCTTCTGATCGTCGTCACCGCCAAATACGTCCTGCTGCTGCTGCGCGCCGACAATAACGGGGAGGGCGGGACGCTCTCCCTGATGGCACTCGGCCAGCGTGCGCTCGGGCGGCGGAGCTGGTTCCTGCTCGCGCTCGGCGTGGTTGGCGCCTCCATGTTCATCGGCGATTCCATGATCACACCGGCCATCTCGGTGCTGTCGGCGGTCGAGGGTCTCAAGCTCGCAACCCCTGCGTTCGAGCACTACGTCGTGCCGCTCACGGTGCTCATCCTGGCATTGCTGTTCGCAGTGCAGAGCAAGGGCACCGCGCTGGTCGCCTCGGCGTTCGGGCCGGTGATGGTGGTCTGGTTCACCGTCATCGCGGTGATGGGAGCTGTCCACATCGCCGACGACCCCTCAGTGCTGGCGGCGATTAATCCCTATTACGCGGTGCAGTTCGTGCTGTCGCACGGCACGATCGGCCTTGTCACACTCGGCGCCGTGTTCCTGGCTGTGACCGGGGGCGAGGCGCTCTATGCCGATCTCGGCCATTTCGGGCGCAAGCCGATCCAGTCAGCCTGGATGTTCTTCGTGCTGCCGGCGCTCCTGATCAACTATTTCGGGCAGGGTGCGCTGGTGCTGTCCGATCCCAGCGCGATCGAGCATTCCTTCTATCGCATGGTGCCTGAAAGTCTGGTGCTGCCGCTGGTCGGGCTTGCGACTGTCGCGACCGTGATCGCTAGTCAGGCGGTAATCACGGGCGCCTATTCGCTGGTCTATCAGGCGGTGCAACTCGGCCTGCTCCCTCGCTTCGAGGTGCGCTACACCTCCGAGACCCATGCCGGCCAGATCTATCTGCCGCGCGTCAACCGGCTGCTGCTGATCGGTGTGATGCTGCTGGTGCTGCTGTTCCACACCCCCAGCAATCTGGCTTCGGCCTACGGCATCGCGGTCTCCACCACCATGGTCGCCGACGGCATCATGGGCTTCATTGTCATCTGGAAATTGTGGAACTGGCGCGCTGCCACGGCTGCGGCCGTGATCATGCCCTTCGTCGTCGTCGACCTAAGCTTCTTCAGTGCCAATCTGCTCAAGCTGCTCGAAGGCGCCTGGGTGCCGCTGCTGTTCGGCGTCGCCATGGCGGGGACGATTTGGACCTGGCGGAAAGGCTCGGGGATCCTGATCCAGAAGACGCGCCGGATCGAGGTGCCGCTGGACGATCTGATCCGAAGTCTGGAGAAGCGGCCGCCGCATATCGTCAAGGGCACGGCCGTATTTCTGACCAGCGATCCGTCGTTCGTGCCGACGGCGCTGCTGCACAATCTCAAGCACAACAAGGTGCTGCACGAGCACAACGTGATCCTGACCATCGAGACCGCGCATACGCCGCGGGTCGACCTGTCCGAGCGATTCCGCATGGAAAAGATCAGCGACAAGTTCTTCAAGGTCCGCTTGCGCTTCGGCTTCATGGAGCAGCCGAACGTGCCGAAGGCGCTCGCGATCGCGCGCAAGCAGGGTTGGCAGTTCGACATCATGTCCACGTCGTTCTTCGTGTCGCGACGATCGCTGAAGGCCTCGGCCCAGTCGGGCATGCCGCTGTGGCAAGACCACCTCTTCATCGCGCTGAGCCGGTCGGCCAACGACGCCACTGACTATTTCCAGATTCCCACGGGGCGCGTGGTTGAAGTCGGGACCCAGGTCACCATCTAAATGCAACTGCCGGAGTCATGCAAATTTGCATGCCTAAGGCCCGGAATCGGGCTATGCTATGCCGGTAGCGCAGGACTATAAGCCGCGCGCCCTTCCGCCATTGTGCAGTGAAGCATTTTAGAGGCCACCAGGCTCTCCATGACAAGCGACGTAGCAATTTCGGCCCCGGAAACGGCGGCGGCCAATGGCGATGCCCATACCACGGCTCGTTTCGGTGCGCTGACGCTCGGTAGCATCGGTGTCGTCTATGGCGACATCGGCACCAGCCCGCTCTACGCATTCCGCGAGGCCGTGATGGCGGCTTCGGGGGCGGAGGGGCTACCAACGCCGGCGGCCGTGCTCGGGGTGCTGTCGCTGATCCTGTGGGCGCTCATCGTCGTGGTGACGCTCAAATACGTCGTGATCCTGCTCCGCGCCGACAATAATGGCGAGGGCGGCACGCTGGCGCTGATGGCGCTGGCCCAGCGCGCCGTCGGAACCGGCGGAGCGACCGTCGTCCTGCTCGGCATCATCTCCGGCGCCCTGTTCTACGGCGATGCCGTGATCACGCCCGCACTTTCGGTGCTGTCGGCGATCGAAGGCATGAAAGACGTGACGCTGCGGTTCGAGCCCTACATCGTGCCGCTGACTGTGGCGATCCTGGTCGGCCTCTTCGCCGTGCAGTCGCGCGGCACCGCCCGGGTCGCCGCCTTCTTCGGCCCGATCATGTGCGTCTGGTTTGCGGTGATCGCCGCGGCGGCGGTCCATCCGATCATCGCGCAGCCGGAAGTGCTGTACGCGCTGAATCCGCTCTACGCCGTGTCATTCATGCTTCAGCATGGCGTCATCGGCTTCGTGACCTTGGGCGCGGTGTTCCTGGCGGTCACCGGTGCCGAGGCGCTCTATGCCGACCTCGGCCATTTCGGCAAGCGGCCAATCCAAACGGCCTGGTTGTCTATCGTGCTACCATCGCTCGCGCTGAACTATCTAGGGCAGGGGGCGCTCGTCCTCAGCGATCCCGGGGCGATCGTGAGTCCGTTCTTCCAGCTCTTCCCGCAAGGTTTTATTCGCGGCAGCATGGTGGTGCTTGCCACCATGGCCACCGTGATCGCGAGCCAGGCCGTCATCACCGGCGCCTATTCGCTGACGCGGCAGGCGATCCAGCTCGGACTGCTGCCGCGCTTCGAAATTCGCCATACGTCAGAGGCCCATTCCGGCCAGATCTTCATCCCGCGCATCAACCAGCTGCTGCTGGTTGCGGTGGTGCTGCTGGTACTCCTGTTCCGATCCTCCAGCGCGCTCGCCTCGGCCTACGGCATCTCCGTCACCGGCACCATGGTGGTCACGGCGATGATGGGCTTCGTCGTGATCTGGAAGGTCTGGCGGTGGTCTGCGTTCGCCGCCGCAGCGCTCATCGTGCCGTTCCTGTTTCTCGACCTGACCTTCCTCGCCGCGAACCTGCTCAAGGTGTTCGAGGGCGGCTGGGTGCCGCTGGCGCTCGGCGCGCTCATGATCATCCTGATGTACACGTGGCGGCGGGGCAGCCGGCTGCTGTTCGACAAGTCGCGCAAGCTCGAATTCCCGCTCGCCGACCTTGTGGCGATGCTGGAGAAAAGGCCGCCGCAGCGGGTGCCCGGCACAGCCGTGTTCCTGACCTCGGACCCACTCAGCGCGCCGACGGCGCTGATGCATAGTCTGAAGCACTACAAGGTGCTGCACGAGAAGAACGTCATTCTCACTATCGACACCGCGCAGACCCCGCGCATCGACCCGGCCGACCGGGTGCGGCTGGAGCAGATCTCACCGACCTTCTCAAAGGTGACGCTGAAATTCGGCTTCATGGAATCGCCCAACGTGCCCAAGGCGCTGGCGATCGCGCGCAAGCTCGGCTGGCAGTTCGATATCATGTCGACCTCCTTCTTCCTGTCGCGGAGGGCGCTGAAGCCGGCGGCCCATTCCGGTATGCCGCGCTGGCAGGACCGGCTGTTTATCTCGCTGAGCCGCTCGGCGAACGACGCCACCGACTATTTCCAGATCCCCTCTGGCCGCGTGGTCGAGGTTGGAACGCAGGTCACGATCTAGGCAGGCAAACCAACGCTGCGCTTCAAGTCGCTGCGATTTAGCTTTAACTTGCACCGCTCAGCTCAAGCCATTGTAGCGCTTGATTTTCGTCGGCCGAGAGGCGAGGTTGCCGCCGACCGGGTGCCCCGGCCAATAGGCGCGACGTTGGAGGATGATGTGGCAAATCAGGTACAGGATCTGACCCCGGACGAGGTCTCCAAAGGTGTCGCGGAAGGCCGCTATCTGCTGGTCGACGTCCGCGAGCCGAACGAGGTCGAAGCCGAGGCCTATCCTTACGGCGTCGTGGTTCCGCTCTCGACCTTCGATCCCAAGGCGATCCCGGATCCCGAAGGCAAGCAGGTCGTGTTCGCCTGCCGATCGGGCAAGCGCTCGGTGACCGCCTCGCTCGCGGCGCAGGCGGCGGGCCTGCCTTACGACAAGCATCTGGCCGGCGGCATGCTGGGCTGGAAAGCGGCCGGTCTTCCCAGCAAGGTTGGCGGCTGAGCTCGCGATGACGACCAAGAGCTCGTCGCTAAACAAGGTCTTCGCCGACCTTCCCGTCACCATCTTCGAGGCGATGTCGCAGGCCGCGCGCGACAATGCCGCAATCAATCTCGGCCAGGGTTTTCCTGACGATCCCGGCCCCGAGGACATCCGCCGGGCCGCGGCTGATGCCTCTCTGCACGGCTACAACCAGTACCCCTCGATGATGGGCCTGCCCGAGCTGCGCCAGGCGATCGCAACCCATTACGGGCACTGGCACGGGCTCAAGCTCGATCCGATGAGCGAAGTGATGGTGACCTCCGGGGGCACCGAGGCGCTGACCTCGGCAATTCTCGCGGTGGTTCAGCCCGGCGACGAGGTGGTCTGCTTCCAGCCAGTCTATGATTCCTACCTGCCGATCATCCGACAGGCGGGCGGCACTCCGCGCCTCGTCCGACTCGAGCCGCCGCACTGGCGGCTGAATGAGGACATGCTGAAAAGCGTCTTCAATTCAAAGACCAAGGCGGTGCTGTTCAACAACCCTTTGAATCCCTCCGCGGTGGTGTATCCGCGCGAGGACCTCGAGCTGCTGGCGCGCTACTGCCAGGAGTTCGATGTCATCGCGATCTGCGACGAGGTCTGGGAGCACGTCACTTTCGACGAGCACAAGCACATCCCGCTGATCACCATCCCCGGCATGCGCGAGCGCACGATCAAGGTCGGCTCGGCCGGCAAAATCTTCTCGTTGACGGGGTGGAAGATCGGCTTCGTCTGCGCCGCGCCGCCGCTCTTGCGCGTCGCCGCCAAGGTGCACCAGTTCTTGACCTTCACCACCGCGCCGAACCTCCAGGCCGCCATCGCCTACGGCCTCGGCAAGCCCGACGACTACTTCCTGTCGATGCGCAAGGACCTGACGCGGAGCCGCGACCGTCTCACCAAAGGGCTGGAGAGCCTCGGTTTTCCTGTGCTGAGGTCGCAAGGCACCTACTTCCTCACGGTCGATCTGTCGCCGCTCGGGCTGAACGAGAGCGACACCGAGTTCTGCTGGCGGATTGTGAAGGACTACAAGGTGGCGGCGATCCCGGTGTCGGCCTTCTACGAGCAGGACCCGGTGACCTCGGTGGTGCGCTTCTGCTTTGCCAAGAAGGACGAGACGCTCGACACAGCACTCGAGCGGCTGTCGGATGCGGTGCGCGGGCGCAAGAGGTAGAAGATGACGAACGTCGGCCGCTTCAGGCTTTGCTTCGCTCTCGCAATTGCCGCAGCGCTGACGTTGCTCTCCGCCCCTGCAAGTGCGGAGGAACGGGTCGTCAACTTCTACAACTGGTCCAACTACATGGCGCCGGAGGTCCTTGAGAACTTCACCAAGGAAACCGGCATCAAGGTGGTCTACGACACCTTCGACGCCAACGAGACGCTGGAGACGCGCCTGATGGCCGGCAAGTCCGGCTACGACGTCGTGGTGCCCACCGCCTATTTCCTGCAGCGCCAGATCAAGGCCAATATTTTCCAGAAGCTCGACAAGTCGATGCTGCCTAACTTGGCCAACGCCTGGCCCGTGGTGACCGAACGCCTCGCGATCTATGATCCCGGCAATGTCTACGCCGCCAACTACATGTGGGGTACGACGGGCATCGGCTACAATGTCGCCAAGGTGAAGCAGATCCTGGGGCCGGATGCGAAGATCGACAGCTGGGACATCGTCTTCAAGCCCGAGAATTTGACCAAGTTCAAAGACTGCGGGGTGCACATGCTCGACTCCGCCGACGACATCTTTCCGGCAGCGCTGAATTATCTCGGGCTCGATCCGAACTCGACCAACCAGGCGGACCTGGAGAAGGCTGCCGACGTCGTGGCAAAAGTCCGCCCGTCCGTGCGCAAGTTTCACTCCTCCGAATACTTAAGCGCGCTCGCTACCGGCGAGATCTGCTTCGTGGTCGGCTGGTCCGGCGACATCATGCAGGCCCGCGCCCGCGCTGCGGAGGCCAAGAGTGGCATCGAGATCGGCTATGCCATTCCGAAAGAGGGTGCGCAGATGTTCTTCGACAATCTCGCGATCCTCGCGGATGCCAAGAACGTCAAGGAGGCCTACGAGCTGATCAACTATCTCTACCGCCCCGATGTTGCCGCCAAGAACTCGGACTTCCTGTCCTACGCCAACGGCAACCTCGCCAGCCAGAAACTGGTCAACCCAAAGATTTTGAACGACAAGAACATCTATCCGGACGAGGCGACGCTTTCGAAGCTCTTCGTCATCACCGCGCGCGAGCCGGCGACGCAGCGCATCATCAATAGACTCTGGACCAAGGTGAAGACGGGGCGGTGAGGAGCACACCCGTCATTGCGAGGAGCGAAGCGAAGCAATCCAGAATCTCTCCGCGGAGGCACTCTGGATTGAATCGTCGCTTCGCTCCTCGCAATGGCGGCGTAACTACCGCCACCTTCTATGCAGCCACAGCCATTGCTCCGGATGCTCGCGCACCCAGCTTTCCACCACGCTCGTGATCGCCTGGGTCGTGCCCTGGATGTCGATCTTGCCGTCGGCATCGCGCACCGGCTTGATCTCTTCGGTGAGCTCGCCGCGAAAGCGGCCGTCGGGCAGGCGGATGATGCGCACACCGTGGATCGGGCACTCGACCTGGCGCAAGAGGCGCGCCAGCATCGGGTTGGCGCGGGTCTTGCGGCCGAAGAAGGTGACCTCGACGCCGGCCGTCAGATATTGATCGATCAGCATCGCGACGTGCTTGCCGTCCTTGAGCGCCTGCGCGAGCCGCAGCGGCGCGTCGCGGCCTGCCGGGATCAACGTGCCCATGTTGACTTGGCGCATCTCCTGGATGATGCGGTCGGCGGAGGCGATGTTCGGTCGGCGATAGAGGATCGCAGTATCCAGCCCATGCGCGACGGCGGCGAGCGCCGGCAATTCCCAATTGGCCAGATGCGCGGCGAAGATCAGCGCCGGCTTGCCATCGTCGCGGATCTGGTCGAACAGCTCGATGCTGCGCGGCGACAATTCGATCCGGCTCTTCTCGGGGTGATCGCGGTCGTAGTCCCAGACATGGTCGATATGGGCGAACTCGGCGCCGACGCGGCCGAGATTGTCCCAGACGCCCATCAGGATCTGTTCGATCTCCTCTGGCGACTTCTCCGGAAATGCCGCAGTGAGGTTGGCGCGGCCGATGCGATGCTCGCGCAGACGCGGGCCGATGAGCTTTACGACGCGCGCGAAAAAGTCCGAAGTCTTGACCGGATCGAAATAGCGCGTGGTGCGCAGCAAGCCGACAGTCGCGGCGCCGATCAAGCTGCCGCCGAGCGATTTGGCAGCCTCCCGCGCGCGGGCCTTCGTGCTCGCAGTCAGCAGTGCCATGCGTCCGGTCAGGCCGGTTCGCGGGTCAGGATCAGCGAGGCGTTCTGGCCACCGAAGCCGAACGAGTTCGACATCACCGCGGTGACGCGGGCATCGCGGGCCTTGTTGCCGACGACATCGAACAGGATCGTCGGATCCGGGGTCTCGTAGTTGATCGTCGGCGGGATACGCTGATGCTCGAGCGTGAGCAGCGAGAAGATCGCCTCGACCGCACCGGCGGCCGAGATGGTGTGGCCGACCATCGACTTATTAGAGGTGACCGGAATCTTCTGCGCGAGCTCGCCGAACACTGCCGACGTCGTGTTGAACTCCATCTTGTCGTTTTCGGGCGTCGCGGTACCGTGCGCGTTGATGTGGTCGATCTGGTCCGGCGTCATGCCGGCATCGGCCAGCGTCTTGTTCATGCAGCCGATGATCGGCTTGCCGTCGGGCGAGGAGCGGGTGCGATGGAAGGAATCGGTGAGCTCGCCGCAGCCGGCGATCACGCCGAGGATCTTTGCGCCGCGCGCGGTCGCCGCCTTGTAGCTTTCCAGCACGAGCGCGCCGGCGCCTTCGGCCATGACGAAGCCATCGCGGTTCTTGGAGAAGGGGCGGGAGGCCGCCTGCGGCGGATCGTTCTGGGTCGAGAGCGCCGAGAGTAGCGAGAAGCGCACCAGCGCCTCCGGATTGACGGTACCGTCGGTCGCGACGCACAGCGCAGCGTCGGTCTCGCCACGCCGGATCGCCTCGACGCCGAGCTGGATCGAGGTCGCGCCCGACGCGCAGGCCGTCGATAGTGAGATCGGCGAACCCTTGGTGCCGAAAGTCTCGGCGAGATGCGCGGCGACCGAGCCGAACATGAAGCGGTGATGATAGTCGCTGTACTTGCCGCCGCCGGAGATGCGCAGGAGGTCGTCGTAGTTGAAGTCGGTCTTTCCGACGGCGCGGCCAAGCTCGCGCCGCTGCGGCCATTCGACCTCGACCGGCGCGACTGCGAGGAAGAGGGGACCGGGGAAATCCTCCTTGGCGCCGATGCCGGCCTGCTCGAGCGCTTCCTCCGTCACCAGCTCCGCCATCCGCTCGGAGAGGCCGGTGGAGGAGAACGGATCGACGCTGACGAAATCCACCGTACCAGCCATCGTGGTCTTCAGGCCGTCGACCGGAAAACGCGTGATAGTGCGGATGCCGGATTCGCCGGCGACCAGCTTCGCCCAATTGTCGGCCTTGCCGGCGCCGAGCGAGGTCATGATGCCCATGCCGGTGACGACGACGACGGGACGGCCGAATTTGTCGCGTGGTGCAGTCATTTCGACCCCCTGAGCTAGCTCACTGCCTCGATCAGCGCCATGCCTTCGCCGCGCCAGTGTCCGGCCCCTATCACCACGATCTGGGTGGGCGCGCCCTGCATTTCAATCTCGGTCCCGGTGGAATCATTCGGCGGGAACAATGCACCGCGCGAGATCGACAGTGCGGCCAGGGCAATTCCGAGCGGGAATTGCGTTTCCATGGTGTGGCCGAACATGGTGCCGGTCGAGCGCACCGGCAGATCCGCATGGCCCCTCAGGAAGCTGCGCTCTTCCGAGGTCGCGGGCTCGGCGCCGGTCGCGCCTGATATGATCGCGGCCTTGCCCTCGCGCTTGGGCAGCTTTTCCCAAAGCTTCTCCAGCGTCGAGGCCATGTCGCCAGGCTGCTTGCGGCGGGCAAGGTCGGCGACGACGCTGGTGAGCTTGGCGAACGGCTTTGCGCCGCGCGCCTCTGCATGCGCCTTCGACTCCAGTACCAGGAAGGCGCCGGCCGAACCGAGCGCGAAGCCGGGACGGTCCTTGCGCGCCCACACCGGAGCGAACTTGTCCTTCAGGTTGAAGTCGCCGAATTCGTAGAGGACCATCAGGTCCTTGCGTTCGCCATTGTGCGAGCCACCGACCAGCGCAATGTCGCTCTCACCCGAGGCGATGCGCGCGAGCGCAATGCGGGCGGCGTCCGCGCCCGCGACCTCTTCGCCCATGAAGGTGCGCGAAGTGCCGCCGAGACCATGGACGATGGCGATGTTGCCGGCGAGCAGGTTGGAGAGCTGGGCCAGGAACAACGTCGGCCGCAGGTCGCTCATCAGCCGTTCGTTGAGGAAGCCGGGGGCGTTGGCGCCCTTGGCCTCGGCCGTGAGCACACCGGTGTCGACGTTGAGATCGCGCTCGCCGCCGCCTGCGGCCACCACCATGTCAATCTTCGACAGGATATCCTTGTTGCCCTTGATCCCGGCGGAATCGAGCGCCAGGCCCGCGGCATAGGTGCCAATACGCTGCCAGGCTTCCATCTGGCGCTGGTCGCCCTTCTTCGGAATCTGGCTGTCGAAAGAGACCGGCATCAAGGGATGCACGATGTAGGGCGCAAAGCCCTTCTCGTCGACATTGATGCGCTTCTCCTGGAGCGCAGCCCAGTTGGCGTCGAGCCCCTCGCCGAGCGAGGTGGCAAGTCCAATGCCGGTGATCCAGACTTCCGTCTGGGCGGGCTTCGTCGCGAAGGTGTCGGTCATGGCGAAACGGCCTGTTGCGGAAAGCCGACGCGTTTGGCGATTGCGTCCATGTGTCCGCGCATATCCGCATTGGGAAAGGGAATCTGCGTGAAGGTGAGCGTCGAATTCGCGCGCAGCTTGCCGCCGACCCGGATCTTGGCTTCGGTGACCGCGTAACCCGAGCCTTGATGGGACAGGGTCGCCTCGATGCTCATGACATCACCGGGGTAGACCGAGCCGCGGACCTTGGCCTCCTTCACGGCGGCGAGGATCGGCATGCGCTCGAACTTCAGCACGCCGAGCTGAAGCCAGCCCGAAGCCTGCGCCATCGATTCGATCAGGAGCACGCCGGGCATCAGCGGATAGCCCGGGAAGTGTCCCTCGAAGATGGTGCTTGCGTTCGGAACCTGGGCCTCGACGACAATCGTCTTCTCGTCGACGTTTAAGTCGACGATCCGATCGATCATGTGGAAGTATTCGAGTTGCATGGCCGCGCGCTTAGGCGCCCGCGCCCTTGGCCGCGACGAGCTCGTCGATGCGCGCGCACAGGTTCTTCAGCACGAAATACTGCTCGGTGGTCGCCTTGCCGTCGTTGACCTCCTGGGTCCACTTTTCAAGCGGCAGCTTGATGCCGAACTGCTTGTCGATCGCGAACGCGATATCAAGAAAATCGAGGCTGTCGATGCCGAGATCATCTATGGCATGGCTATCCGGCGTGATCGTGTCGCGCGGGATGTCGCAGGTTTCAGCGATGATCGTGGCGACCTGATCGAATGTGGAAGACATCACTAAGCCTTTGATATATTGCAGGTATTTGTCAGATTCCAGAGTGGCACGGTGGGTGGGCATCGCGCCCCTGATGACGCCCTCAAACCCCCCTCTGGCCGGGTCGAAAGCCCGTATATCGGAGCGCCGCCCTGAGTTCAATGGAGCCGGCCAGGCGCGGAGACAGGGCTGGGGATGCCCGCCACGGGCCGTCCAGTGAGGGACCGCCGGCAAGGCGCGCCTAGATGTGCGGCGTCGTGATCTTGACGCAGTCGCGGCGGCCCATCAGCACGCAATCCTGAGTCCGGCGCAGGTCGGCAATACTCACGGCGAGCCAAATCCCGATCGCGGTCAGCGCGATGGTGAAGGCGAGCGCCGCGATATTGGCGAGCATGCGGTGGCGGAAATCGTCCGGTCCGGTGCGGGGCTGCTCGTAGCGCGATAGGTCGAGCGGCTCCGGCGCCGCGCGCAATGACTGCACGGTGCCGCTGCCCCGGCGAACCATGGCGGAAGGCGAGGTGCGCGGCCTGAATTGGAGCACCCGGTGCTCGTCATCAGAGCTTATGGGCCGCTGGCTTTTCATAGGGCAGGGGATCACTCCGAAGCAGCGATTTTTAAATAGCATACGTGATGAGCGCGTTGCAGAAAATCTTCTCAACGCCCAGATGCATTTCCTATTCGCACTATTTTGCATAGCGCGCCGCCAAGCGTCACGAGCCGGCCGTAAAGTGGTCAAGAATATGCGGTTGCGTTGCAATATTGGCCGGGGAACTCACGCGTGCTCTCGTCCACATCGGCTTGTGATCTGCGCGTGCAGCCCAACGCCTTTGCCGTCGCTGGGGCGATGGCATAGTCCAGGGAACCTGTTCCGCCAATCGCAACCAAGTGAGAGACCGTTCGAGATGACAAATACGCGCGAGCCGAGAGTGCACCCGGTCCCCATCCTGTCGCTGCGGCCGACGCAGATGACGGTCGGCATGCGCGAGGTCAAGGAGAAGCGCAAGCGCTGGCGCGAGCACGACAAGAAGAAGCAGGCCGACCTGCTCGGCAAGCACATGATCCCCGTCGTCTACGGCCCGGACCAGCGCTATTACGTGATCGATCATCATCATCTCGGCCGCGCATTGCACGACGAGGGCATCAAGGAGGTGCTGGTCACCATCGTCGGCGACCTCAGAATGGTCGAGCGCGAGGCGTTCTGGGGCGTCCTGGACAACAAGCGCTGGGTCTATCCCTACGACGCCAAGGGCGAAAGGCGGCCGTTCCGGGACCTGCCGAAATCGGTGGCCGACCTCAAGGATGACCCGTTCCGCAGCCTCGCCGGCGAGCTCCGCCGCATCGGCGGCTTCGCCAAGGATACGACGCCATTCTCCGAATTCCTGTGGGCCGACTATCTGCGCCGAAAACTCTCGCGCAAGCTGGTCGATGCCGATTTCGACAAGGCGCTCGAGAAGGCCATGTCCTCGGCTAGAAGCAAGGATGCGATCTATCTGCCCGGCTGGTGCGGGCCGGCGGACGAGGATTAGAGGCACATGGATACTGCACCGCAATCCGACCTCATCACAGCCTCTTGAGCGAAATCATTTTCCGCCCGCATGAAGCGGTCCTGAAATAGAGCCGTCCCATCCTTTGGGGCAATCGGGCTCACACGGGAGGCAAGAATGCGCCGTCTGGTTTTCGCTGTTGCCCTGCTCGCCCTTGCGTCAGCGGGGGTTTCGGCCTCGTTTGCGGCAGTTCACCATGCCAAGACATTGACGTTGACGTTTGCCGAGCGCTTTGCTCCGGCACTCGAGTTGATGGCAAAGCGCTAGCGGCATAGCGCTTCGTAGCCGCACGCAATGCATCACCGCGACCCCTGCTCGTACGGAGTCGCTGGACCCTGCGGCGGAAGGTGAGCGCGCGGCGAGCGCACGGCGAGCCGAAAGCGCCTAAACGCTGCTTTCAGGCTTCTGCTCGGAGGCTGTTTCATGCAGCAGTTCCTCCTGGCCACCGAGCATCCGGTGCAGCCAGCGCTCGACGCGGCGGCCGACCGTCAGCAGAACGAAGGCGAACGCCAGCGCGGCTGCGACGATCTTCCATTGTCCGGTGCCGCAGACGATGCCCAGACAGGCAGCGAGGAACGTGCAAGCCGCACTGGTCAGGCCGCTCACGCGAAAACCTTTGCTCTCGTGGACAATGACGCCGGCACCGAGGAAGCCGATCCCGGTCAGGATGCCCTGGATCACCCGGCTCGCCGCATCGGTGATTCTGCCGGGCTCGGCGAACTCGACCGCGAGCAGCACGACGGCCGCGGTGGAGAGCCCGACGATGCCGAGCGTCTTCAGTCCGATCGGCTTACCTTGCAGATCGCGGTTCAGGCCGATCGCTCCGCCGGCAAGCGTGGCGCTGCCGAGACGCAGCACGATTTCGGGCCAGTCGAGCTCGGTCATTGCCTGTCGATCACTTCTTCGGCAGTCGTCCCATCAGATAGAACTCCTCGTTCGGGCGCATGCCCGTGAAATTCGCCAGCCGATTCGAAAGTGCGAAGAAGGCGGAGATCGCAGCGATGTCCCAGATGTCGTCGTCGCTGAAGCCGTGCGGCGCGAGTGCTGCGAAATCGTCCTCTGAAATCCGCTGCGCCTCGGCCGAGACCTTCATCGCGAAGTCGAGCATCGCCTTCTGCCGCGGCGTGATGTCGGCCTTGCGGTAATTAATCGCGATCTGGTCCGCGATGAGCGGATTCTTGGCTCGAATGCGCAGGATCGCGCCATGCGCGATCACGCAATATTGGCATTGGTTGGCCGCCGAGGTCGCGACCACGATCATCTCGCGCTCGGCCGTGGTGAGGCCGCCGTCCTTCTCCATCAGTGCATCGTGATAAGCGAAGAAGGCGCGAAACTCGTCGGGACGATAGGCCAGCGTCAAGAACACGTTCGGCACGAAGCCGCTCTTCTCCTGCACGGCGAGGAGCCGCGTGCGGATGTCGTCCGGCAGCGTGTCGAGGGCGGGGGCGGGGAAGCGTTGCGCGGGCTTTGTCATTTGCACGGACTCCGGCTTGGGGGCGGCAAACATAGTCGATGCGGGCGGCCGTCTCAACGTGCTGCATATTCCGTGGGGCGCGCCCCGGACGCAGCGCAGCGCTTGTCCAGCGGTGCCCTGCAGAGCCGGGGCCCATCTTTCCGAGAGTGCGGTGCGTGTGGCGTGGGTCCCGGCCCTGCGCAGCAGCGTTGCACGCTGTAGCGCGTCCGGGACACGCGCGGCCTTACCTCAACGGCTTCTTCAGCAGCGAGAAGCGGTCGGGATCGAGGCCCATCGACGGTTGCAGCATCGGCGCTTCGAGGCTGGACAACGTCTTGGCGGGAGGGGCCGAGAACAGTGGATCGTTTGGCACGTCGCGCTGCGAGGTGGCGCCGCGCCAGCGTTCGAGCACGGCGCTGACGAAATGCATGTCGTGACCGGAGGTGACCGAGGGCACGCTGCTGATGGTGGCTTCGCCGCGCGGCAATTGATGCGGCGGCACCTCCTTGAAGCGCAGCCGCGTCGGCAGGGCGACGCCTTCCCCGAACGCCAGCACTTCGCGGGTGCCGAGCGAGGGCACGAAGGACAACAGGTTGGCGGCCGCGTCCGACACGGCGGCGCGGAGCAGCGCTTGGTCGCGCTCGTTGGCGAGACGCATCGTGAACAGCGTGTTGCACTGGGAGATGATGGTGGCGTCGAGCTCGGCCGGGCGCTGGGTGATGAGGCCGAGATAGACGCCGTATTTGCGGCCCTCTTTAGCAATGCGCGAAACAGCCTTGCGGGTCGGCCCGAAGCCGATGTTGCGGTCGGCGGAGGCGTAGCGATGCGCTTCCTCGCACACGAACAGCAGCGGCGAGACGCCGTCGCTCCACAGGCCGAAGTCGAAAGCCATGCGGCAAAGCACCGAGACGACGGAATCGATGACCTCGGCCGGGAAGCCGGCGAGCTGCATCACCGTCATCGGTTTGCCGTTGGCCGGCAGGCGGAACAAATGGCTGATCACCTCGGCCATGGTGTCGCCGCCAACATTGGCGTTGTCGAACATGAAGGCGTAGCGCGGGTCGTTGCGGACGGCCTCGATGCGCGAGATCAGTTTGTGATAGATGATGCGCGACGAGCGGTTCTCGAGCTTGCCCATGCGCTCGTCGATCAGCGAGATCAAGTCAACCAGGCGATACGGCACTGGCGTGTCGGCGGTGTAGCCGACCTGCTTGGGATCGATGCGCTTGAGACCGATGCGGTCGGCGTTCTGGTACTGGGTATAGACGCCCTTCGCGATCGGGATCACCTCGGCGAGAATGTCGAGCTCCTCAGGCACGCCCGCGCGGCCGCCGAACAGCACGTCGACGATTTCCTCGAAGTTGAACAGCCAGAACGGCAGCTTTAGATTCCGCGGATTGAGCACTAGCGCGCGATCGCCGAAGCAGCGGCCATATTCGTTGTGCACGTCGAGCAGGAAGATGCGCAGGTTCGGACGCGCCTTCAGGATCTCGTTCAGCAGCAGCGAGACGCCGGTCGATTTGCCGACGCCGGTCGATCCCAGCACCGCGAAGTGCTTGGACAGCATTTCCTCGACGTCGACATAGGCGACGACCGAGCGGTCCTGCTGGAGGAAGCCGACATTGATCTGGTCCGACCCGATCGGCGCGTAGATCGTGCGCAACTCCTGGCTCGTGATCAGGTCGACGGCATCGCCGATGGTTGGATAATTGGTGACGCCTCGCTGGAATTTCGGCTTGTCGGTGGCGTTGAGGATCTCACCAAGCAGGTCGACCGAGGCAATCGCAATGTAATTGTCGCTAGCCGACAGGTTTTCGCAGGAGACCTCGGTGATCATTGCGACGATAACCGAGTTTGCGCAGCGGATACTGACGAAGCGGCCGACGGTCGCCCGAACCTCCGAGACCGGCATCCGGCTTTCCGCCAGAAGCCCGACCCGGGCGAGCGATCCGCGAACCGAAATCACGCGTCCAAAGGATGTCACAATGAATGAACCTGGCAAGAGCAACGGGTTTGGTCCGGACTATGCGCAGCCGTCGCTGCACAAACGGTTAAGCCGCAGGCGCGGCCGCTTCGTTAAATCCGCGGCAATCCGGCCGAAAGGTGGTTTCCTATCCGCGTTGAGAGAAGAAATGGCAGGAAAAAGCTACATTGGGAGGTTCAGGAGAGCCGAAGGCGGTTAAGGAAGGCTTTACCATTGGAGGCAGTCAGGGTTCCGCCGTTCGGGAGTAATTGTTCCCGGGAGCGGCGCGCCCTCCCGTTGGAAGATGTTTGATTTGTTGACGAGACCTAATGATTTGTACATTAGTACAAATGAACCGACGGCTTCAGTGTCCGCCATGGCGTGGGCGCATCGCAGTCTCACGCCCGATTGCGGGATTCGGTCCTGCGGATCGCAGCCAACGCTGACGGCGACGTTTGGAGGGAAGCATGCAGCCCGAACCGATCCTCGATCTCGCCCATCTCGGCCACATGGAGCTCTTGACGCCGAAGCCTGATGAAAGCCTGAAGTTCTTCGTCGATGTCATGGGCATGACCGTGAGCGGGCAGAACGGCGAGTCGGTCTACTTGCGCGGTTGGGACGATTACGAGCGCTATTCGCTCAAGCTCACGGCCTCGAAGACCTCGGGCATGGAGCACATGGCGTTGCGCGCGCGCAGTCAGCAGGCCTTGGAACGCCGAGTCGCCGCGCTGAAAGGCTCCGGCTTCGATATCGGCTGGATCGACGGCGATATGGGGCAGGGGCCGACCTTCCGCTGCCGTGATCCTGATGGACACATCGTCGAACTCTATTACGAGACCGAATGGTATCAGGCGCCGCCGGAGCTGAAGCCCGCACTGAAGAACCAGGCCCAGCGCTTTCCGGCCCGCGGCGTCAACGTGCGCCGGCTCGACCATCTCAACTGCCTCGCCGTCGACATCAAGGCCAACCGCGAGTTCTTCGAGAACTATCTCGGCTGCCGTCTCACCGAGCAGATCGTGCTGAACGACGGTCGTGAAGCCGCGATGTGGCTGACGATGTCGAACAAGAGCTACGACTTCGCCTATTCGCTCGACCATTCAGGCACGCCCGGCCGCTTCCATCACGTCACCTACGCGCTCGACAGCCGCGAGGAGATTTTGCGCGCTGCAGACATTTTCCTGGAGAACGGCGTGCACATCGAGACTGGCCCGCACAAGCACGCGATCCAGCAGACCTTCTTCCTCTACGTCTATGAGCCTGGCGGCAACCGCGTCGAGGTCGCCAACGCCGGCGCGCGTCTCATCCTCGCGCCGGACTGGAAGCCGATCGTGTGGACCGAGGAGGAGCGCAAGAAGGGCCAGGCCTGGGGCCTGAAGACGATCGAGTCGTTCCACACGCATGGCACGCCGCCGGTGGAGATCAAAAAGCACGCCTAATTTGCGGATGCGCGTGCGCGCGCGATCGTCTCGCGCACGCCGGTCCAGGCCGGCTTCTCCGGTGCGAACTGCTTGCGCAGAAAGGTGACGAGCTCCTCGACCTGCGCGTCGCTCAGGCTGCCCTTGAAGGCGGGCATGTAGCCGAGATCGCTCGACACCGGATCGGCAATGCCGTGCAGGATCACCTGCACGAGATTGTCCGAGCTCGCGCTATGCAGATTGCTGTTGAGCGCGAGCGAGGGCCTGGTGCCGAACAGCGGCGGGCCGCCGACCTCGTGGCAGACCGCGCAGGCGCCGACATAGAGCCGCGCGCCCGTGGACGCGCCGACAGTGACTTGCGTCGCGTTCTCGAGTTTTGTTGCGAGCGCGTCTTGCATTTGTCCGTCGCTCGCGGTGTCATTGAAGGAATTGAGATAGACCGCCATTGCGCGGATGTCCTGATCGGACAGGGCCTTGAGGTCCCGGACGATCGGCGCCATCGGGCCGGCCGCGACGCCGTGATAGCGCGAATGACCAGTGCGCAAGTAAGCGAAGAGTTCGTCCTCGTTCCACGGAATAGGTGCGCGGGAGAGCGAGGTCAGGGCCGGAGCTTCCCAGCCTTCGGCAAAGCCTCCGGCGAGATAGGCCTGGCGCTGCTCGGCACCGAGTGCATTGCGCGGCGAATGGCAGGCGCTGCAATGGCCGAGACTCTCGACTAGATAGGCGCCGCGATTCCAAAGCTCAGACTTCGCGGGATCGGGCTTGAATTCATCCGCCTCGTGAAACAGCGCGTTCCATCCCGCGAGCAGTGGCCGAAGATTGAAGGGGAAGGCGAGCGCGTTGGCAGGCTGTGTCGCGCGCACCGCAGGCTGTGCCATTAGGTAGGCATAGAGCGCCTGCAGGTCGGCCTCGCTGGTCTTCGAAAAATGTGTGTAGGGGAAGGCAGGATAGAGCTGCCGTCCGTCGCGATGCACCCCGTCGCGCATCGCGCGCTCGAAGGCGGGGTAGGACCAGGCGCCGATGCCGGTCTCGACATCGGGCGTGATGTTGGTCGAGTAGATCGTGCCGAACGGCGTTTCCAGCGCACGGCCACCGGCATTGAGCGCGCCTCGAACCGTCGTATGGCACTCCGCGCAATTGCCGAGCGCCGCGAGTTGTTCGCCGCGGGCGATCGTTGCCGCGGAATAGACCGACGCGTCGGGTTGGGCGATGGGTGCGATCGCGCGCCCCGGCAGCAGCGCCGCGCCGACTCCGATCGCGGCGGTGCAGACGGCCGCGATCGTCGCAAAGATACCGGCGCGTTGGGCGAACGGATTCTCCCAGATGCGGGATGGCGGCGGGGTGGCCGGCGCGGGCAGGGCCTGCGGCGCGGCCGCCGCATCGCCGTGCAATCCCCTGAGAATGCGTTCCGGCGTGAATGGCGGCTCGCGAAAGCGCACGCCGGTGGCATCGAAGATCGCATTGGCGATCGCCGCCGCGCTCGGCACTGAGGCAGATTCGCCGACGCCGAGCGGCGGCTGGTCCTGACGCGGCAGCATCAGCACGTCGATCTTGGGCACGTCTGGGAAGGGGATGATCGGATAGGCCCCCCATTCGCGCGCTGCCACCGCGCCGCGCTCGAACGAGACCTCCTCCATTAGCGCGCGGCTGGTGGACTGGATGACGTTGCCGTGAATCTGGTGACGCACGCCGTCCGGATTGATCATCAGGCCGGAGTCCTGTCCGGCGACCACGCGCGTGATGCTGACGTCGCCGGTGCTTTTGTTCACCGCGACGTCTGCAACCCAGGCCGACCACGCCGCGCCATAGCCGGGGAACTTGCTGTGGACGTAGAGCGCATAAGCAAAGCCACGCCCGTGCACGATCTCGCCGTCTTTCTCTTCGCGGACCGGTCGCGGCGTCCAGCCTGCGCGCTCGGCGACCGCATTGACGAGGTCAACGGCGCGCTGATCCTTCAGGTAGCGCAGGCGATACTCGATCGGGTCGACGCCGGCCTCTGTCGCGGCCTCATCGATATAGGATTCATGTGCAAAGGTGTTCGGCAGCGCCGAGACGCCGCGAAACCAGGACGCGCGCACGATCGGCGGCATGTCGTGGGCGACGACGCGCATGTGGTCGTAATCGTAAGGCGGAATAGCGGTGCGGTCGCCCATCTGGAGCACGGCGGGCTCGGGCGAGATCCGCCCGGTCAGCAGCAGCGCCAGGGTCGGCGCGGCGTTCGAGGGGTAGCGCGTGGCGAGATCGTAGGCAGCGATGCCGCCGCCGGCGTCGAGGCCGCCATTGACGTCGATGAGCTGCGCGGTGCCCTTGGGTTCCCAGGCGTGCTCCTGCTCGCGCGTCAACTGCACGCGCACGGCCCGGCCGACCGCGCGCGACAGCAGCAGGGCGTCCGCCGTGACGTCATCGGCGCAGTTGCGGCCATAGCAGCCGGCGGCCTCCAGCCGGATCACCTCGATCTCGCTCTCCGGACGCTCGATCAGCAGCGCCAGATCGCTGCGCAGCACGTGCGGGTTCTGCGTGCCGGACCAGACGCGGATGTTGCCATCCTGGAAGTCGGCGACCGCGCAGGACGGGCCGATCGAGGCGTGCATCTGATACGGCCAGACATAAGTGCGCTGCATCGGCTTGGCCGCGCCCGATATCGCCGCGTCGACGTCGCCCTTGTCGATCAGCGTGCGCGGCGTCGATGGATTGGCGCGCAGCGCGCTCTCGACATCAGCGAGATCGGTCAGCGCGGGTGTCGGCTTCCAGCTCACCTTGAGCTGCTCTGCCGCCCGGATCGCATTCTCCTCGCGCTCGGCGACCACGCCGACGAAATCACCGATGCGCACGACGGCAACCAATCCGGGAATGTCGCGCACCGACGCCTCGTCGAGGGCGATCAGGCTGGTGCCGACGAACGGACCGGCATCGACGCCGGCATAGGGCGGACGCACCACGCGGCCGTGCAGCATGCCGGGCACGCGGATGTCGTGCACGAAAGTTAGCTCGCCCGTGGCCTTGGCCGGCAGGTCGACCCGCGGCACCGACTGGCCGACGATGGCATAATCGCCAACCGCCTTGACGACGACGTCATCGGCAAGCTCCAGGCTGATCGTCTCGCCGCCGATCAGTTCGCCATAGCTGACGCAGCGATTGTCGGGCCCGCGCACGAGACCGTCGTCGATCTTAAGCTCGGCCGCCGGCAGTTCGAGCCGCTCGGCCGCGCGTGCGATCAAGAAGTGCCGCGCCTGGGCTGCGGCCTTGCGCAAGGGCACAGCCGTGATCTGGATCGTCTCGCTCGCGATCGTCGCGCCCTGGTTCGGCACCAGTGCGGTATCGCCGAGCACGATGACGACGCGCGCAAAGGACACGTCCAACTCTTCGGCGACGATCTGGCCGAGCGCCGTGCGGATGCCGGTGCCGAGATCGACATGGCCGTTATAGGCTGTGATCGAACCGTCCGCGGTGATGCGGACATAGGTCTCGGTTGTGACCTCGTCCACGGTGCGCAAGACGACGAGCGAACCGGATGGCCGCTCAGCTCCGTTCGAATGGGAGGAGACCATCAATCAGCGGCCTCGGTGAGCTGGCCGGAGGCGCGCATCACCGCGCGCAGGATTTCGACATGCGTGCCGCAGCGGCAGAGATTGTAGCGCAGTGCCGCCAGCGCTTGCTGTTCGGTCGGCCGCGGATTGACCGCGAGCAGCGCCTTGGTGGTCATGATCATGCCGTTGAGGCAGTAGCCGCATTGCGCGGCCTGCTCGTCGATGAAGGCCTGCTGCACGATGTCCGGCTTGTCGCGCGTGCCCAAGCCTTCGAGCGTCACGATGTCGCGGCCATCGCAGCCACTCACGGGAATCACGCAGGAGCGTGCCGCGGCCCCGTCGATCAGGACAGTACAGGTGCCGCATTCACCGAGGCCGCAGCCATATTTCGGCCCGTTGAGCGCGAGGTCGTTGCGCAGCACGTAGAGCAGCGGCGTGTCTCGCGCCGCAGTGACCTCGTGGATCCTGCCGTTCACGGTGAGGCGGATCGGTGTCTGCATCATCCTCGTTCCCAAGCCCTGTAAACACGCGATTTGTAAGTCGCGACGATACCGTTTGTACACAAACGTGCAAGCCGTCATGCCGCACTGCAGCGCGACTGCCTCCTTTGTGGACAGGGCGGATAGGCATATGAGCTTTTATGCGGCAGGTGCACCTTTTGCGCCGCACCGCCGCTTGACAGCCATCGGGACCGCGCGCAACATCGTTCGTATACGAATGATAACCGCGGTGTCTGCTGGCTCTGACATGGTGATGGAAACGACGAGCGCTGCCATCGACAAGATACGCTGCGATGCCTGTCCGGTGATGTGTTATATCAAGCCGGGTGCGGCGGGAGCTTGCGACCGCTACGCTAACCACGACGGCAAGCTCGTTCGCGTCGATCCGCACGTGATCCTGGAGCGCACCGTCTCGCATGGCGGCAAGCTGGTGCCGTTCAGCCGGACCGAAGACTGGGACGGCAAGATCGTCCACGAGCCTTCAACCTTTGTGACGGCGATCGGCGCGGGCACGACCTATCCCGACTACAAGCCGGCGCCATTCATCGTCTCCGCGGAGGTCGACGGCGTCGACATGGTGACTGTGGTCACCGAGGGCATCTTCTCCTATTGCGGCGTCAAGGTGAAGATCGACACCGATCGCTATCTCGGGCCGGAGACCGCGACCGTTCGCGCGCAAGGCGAGGCGGTGGGCCACGTCACCACCAGCGAATACGGCTCGCAGATGCTCTCGCTCGGCGGCGTGCATCATCTCACTGGCGGCTCCAAGAAAGAGGGGCGCGTCACCTGCGACACGCTGATGGATCTCGCCAATTGCAAGGCGGTCGAGCTCACCATCGACGGCGGCGCGACCGTGGTGGTGCAGGCCGGCCAGCCGCCGATCGTCAACGGCGTGAAGGAAGAGCGCATGCGGGTCGGCTGCGGCTCGGCGACGATCGGCATGTTCGCCAAGCAGTGGCATGGCAAGGTCGACGAGGTCGTCGTGGTCGATGACCACATCACTGGCGTGCTGTCGGAACATCAGGCCGGCAAGCTGCTCGACATCGCCGATACCGGCATCAAGATGAAGGGCCGGCGTTCGACGCCCGGCCGCTATTTCCAGGTCGCCGAGCCCGGCACGGGCTGGGGGGGCACCAACATCTCGGATCCGCTCTCGATTCTCGGGCCGTTTGATGCCAAGCAAGCCAAGCCCGGTCTGACCATGCTGATGGTCTCCACCACCGGCGAGCATTCGTCCTATTATGTCCTCGACGAGGCTTTGAAGCCGGTCGAGACCGAGATGCCTGATGACCTGAAGTTTTCGGTCGAGCGCATCCAGGAGAATTGCGAGCCGGCACTCTGCACGGTGCTGTTCATGGCGGGTGCCGGCGGCTCGTTGCGCGCCGGCGTCACCGACAATCCGGTGCGGCTGACGCGCTCGGTTAAGGACGCACTGACGCGCGTCACCAGCGGCGGCGCGCCGGTCTATGTCTGGCCCGGCGGAGGCATCACCTACATGGTCGACGTGACGCAGATGCCGGCGGGTGCGTTTGGCTACGTGCCGACGCCGGCGCTGGTCGCGCCAATCGAGTTCACCATGATGCTGTCGGACTATGCCGCGCTCGGCGGTCACATGGATCATGTGAAGCCGCTTTCCGAAGTGCAGAGCGGTGACGACGTCCGTCAATTGCCCTGGCAGAACCCGATCCCGGGACGTCGGGCATGACACGGCGCCCGCAAATCGCATTCCTGTCTGACGGCCGGCGGCTGCATTTGCAGGATGGACCGATTGATTTGATCGTGGAGGCGAGGGGGCCTGCGGACGAGGTGCGCGCGGCCTATGAGGCTGCAGCGTGGCGGTTCACCGGATTGTTGGATGAGCTCTGCGCGGAACTGCCGGAGCTGCGGACGGCCGCTGAGGAGCGGACTTCGCTGAAGGGCGTGGTCGCGCGGCGGATGCATGCCGCTGTGTCGCCCTACGCGGCTGATTGCTTCGTCACGCCGATGGCCGCCGTTGCTGGCAGTGTGGCGGAGGAGATCCTTGGCGCAATGCTCGGAGCCGCGACACTCAATCAAGCCTACGTCAACAATGGCGGCGACCTCGCGCTTCATCTTGGCGAAGGCGAGCATTTCTCTGTCGGTCTGATGGATCGCCCTGATGGCTCCGGCGTGATGCGGACCATGAGGGTCGATTCGGCCGACCCTGTACGCGGAATCGCGACCAGCGGACGCCACGGTCGTAGTTTTTCGCTCGGCATCGCCGACGCGGTGACGGTGTTGGCTGCAACGGCATCGCAGGCCGATGCGGCGGCCACGATCATCGCCAACGCGGTGGATCTGCCGAGACATCCGGCCATCATCCGCAAGCCCGCCAACGAGCTTCAGCCTGACAGCGATCTCGGGGCCCGTCTTGTCACCCGCGAGGTCGGCAAGTTGTCGCACAATGAGATCGCGGCCGCGCTCGAATCTGGCGCGGAATGTGCACGGCATTTATTCGATCGCGAATTGATCGAGGGTGCCGTATTGCAGCTTTGTGGTGATATGCTTGTCATCGGACCAAAAGATATCGAACGGCAACGATCGCGCCCGCCTATGCTGGAGACTGCGGTTCATGCCTGAACAGGGAAGTTACTTGAGGAAACAATCATGAACGCGATCATCCGCAAGATCGTCACCGTCCTCGAAGAGACCCAGATGGAGATGGGACGTCAGGTGTCGCCGCCGACGCGGCGCGCCGCGGCGATCGCCGTGATCGAGAATCCCTTTGCGGGGAAATATGTCGAAGACCTTTCGCCGCTCGTCGCGATTGGCGAGGAGCTGGGCGAGCTGCTATCGAAGCGCGCGGTGGCGGCGCTCGGGATCGATGGCGCAAAGGTGCAGAGCTATGGCAAGGCCGCCGCCGTCGGCGAGAACGGCGAGCTGGAGCACGCCGCCGCCATTCTTCATCCGAAGATGGGTGCGCCGGTGCGAAAAGTGCTGGGCAAGGGCGCGGCGCTGATCCCGTCGTCGAAAAAACGCAGCGGCCCGGGCACGACGCTCGATATCCCTCTGGGGCACAAGGACGCGGCTTTCGTACGCAGCCATTTCGACGGCATGGAGGTACAGATCAACGATGCACCGCGGGCCAATGAAATCATGGTCGCGGTTGCCGTCACCGACAGCGGCCGTCCACTGCCGCGCGTCGGCGGGCTGACGGTTGCGGAGATCAAGGGCGAAGACGGTTTGAGATAGCGCGTCCGGAGAACCGGGCACGGGTTCTCCGATCAGATCGTTTGCGAAAGGCAGAGAAGTTCAAAACTGGAGGTTGGGATGCGAGCAAGAAACGTTTTTGTCGGCGCGGCCTTCGCGCTTCTGGCCGGCGGCATGGCCCATTCGGCCCTGGCGCAGGACATCAAGATCGGCGAGATCAACAGCTATTCGCTGTTGCCGGCCTTCACCGAGCCTTATCGCAAGGGATGGCAGCTCGCCACCGAGGAGATCAACGCGGCCGGTGGCATCAACGGCAAGAAGCTCGTCGTCATCTCCAAGGACGATGGCGGCAAGCCGGCGGATGCGCAGACCGCTGCGAATGAGCTCGTCTCGAGCGAGGGCGTTGCGATGCTCGCGGGCACGTTCCTGTCGAACATCGGCCTCGCCGTCAGCGACTTCGCCAACCAGAAGAAGGTGTTCTTCCTCGCGGCCGAGCCGCTGACCGACGCGATCACCTGGTCGAAGGGCAACAAATACACCTTCCGCCTGCGTCCCTCCAACTACATGCAGGCGGCGATGCTGGTGGAGGCAGCCAGCAAGCTGCCGGCGAAACGCTGGGCGACGATCGCGCCGAACTACGAATACGGCCAATCGGCCGTCGCGGTGTTCAAGAAGCTGATGTCGGAAAAGCGCCCGGACATCCAGTGGGTCGACGAACAGTGGCCGCCGCAGGGCAAGATCGACGCAGGTCCGGTGGTGCAGGCGGTTGCCGCCGCCAATCCGGAAGCCATCCTCAACGTCACCTTCGGCGCCGACCTCGTCAAGCTCGTGCGCGAAGGCAACACCCGCGGCCTGTTCAAGGGGCGGGAGGTCGTCTCCTTCCTGACCGGCGAACCGGAATATCTCGATCCGCTCAAGGAGGAGACGCCGGAGGGTTGGATCGTCACCGGCTATCCCTGGTACTCGATCAAGACGCCAGAGCACGACGCGTTCCTGAAGGCCTACCAGGCCAAGTACAACGACTATCCGCGCCTCGGCTCGATCGTCGGTTATCAGACCATCAAGTCGGCAGCGGCAATCCTGGCGAAGGCCGGCTCGACCGATCCGGAGAAGCTGATCGCCGCGGCCGAAGGCCTGTCGATGCCATCGCCTTTCGGCGAGATCACCTTCCGCAAGATCGACCATCAATCGACGCTCGGTGCCTATGTCGGCAAGACCGCGCTGAAGGATGGCAAGGGTGTGATGGTGGATTCGTCCTACAAGAAGGGCGCGGACTATCTGCCCACCGATGCCGAGGTCGAGAAGCTGCGGCCGAAGGATTGATTATCTTTCCCCTCCCTCTCCCCGCTCTTCGTGGGGAGAGGTGACCTCAACCTCTACCCGGACCGCCGATGGCCTTTTACGTCGCACAGTTTCTGACCGGTCTCGCCAGCGCAGCGTCGCTATTCTTGGTGGCCTCGGGCCTGTCGATTATCTTCGGCGTGACGCGGATCGTGAATTTCGCGCATGGCGCCTTCTACATGATCGGCGCCTACATCGCCTTCACGCTCACCGAGCGACTGTCGGGTGCGTTCGGCTTCTGGGGCGGGATCGTGCTGGCGGCGCTGGCGGTGGCGATGATCGGCATCATCGTCGAGATGGTGCTGCTCCGGCGCATTTATCATGCGCCCGAATTGTTCCAGCTGCTCGCGACGTTTGGCCTGACCCTGATGGTCGAAGATCTCGTGGTGCTGATCTGGGGACCCGACGACCTCGTCGGCCGCCGCGCGCCCGGCTTCAAGGGCGCGATCGATTTTTTCGGCCAGAACATTCCGAGCTATGACCTATTCCTGATCGTGCTCGGACCCGTCGTGCTCGGCATTCTCTGGCTGCTGTTTCAGCGCACGCGCTGGGGCGTGCTGGTGCGCGCCGCAACGCAGGACCGCGACATGGTCGCCGCGCTCGGCGTCAATCAGAAATGGCTGTTCACCTCCGTGTTCGCAGTCGGCGTCTTCCTCGCCGCTCTCGGCGGCGCGCTTCAGATCCCGCGCGATGCCGTGCATCACGCCATGGATCTCCGGATCATCGTCGAGGTCTTCGTCGTGGTCGTGATCGGCGGCCTTGGCAGTATCGTCGGCGCGTTCGTTGCGGCGGTGCTGGTGTCCGAACTCAACGCCTTCGGCATCCTGATCTTTCCAAAGATCTCCATCATTCTGGTCTTCCTGGTGATGGCAGTGGTGCTGATCGTGCGGCCCTGGGGCCTGTTCGGCAGGCCCGAGGCGGCTGCGCGCAAGACGCCGGGCCTCACCGTCAATCCCTGGCGGCCATTGACGCCGAATGAACGGCTGGCTGCACTTGCCGCGCTCGTCATCGCAGCGACGCTGCCGCTGTTCGCCGGCAATTACGCGCTGACGGTCGGCTCGGAGATCGCGATCTTCGTCATCTTTGCCGTCAGCCTGCATTTCTTGATGTCGGTCGGCGGGCTCGCATCGTTCGGCCATGCCGCCTATTTCGGGCTTGGCGCCTATGGCATTGCCTTCCTCGCCAAGATGGCGGGGCTGCCGATGATCGTGTGTCTGTTGCTCGGCCCGCTGCTCGGCTGCCTGGGCGCGGCCGTGTTCGGCTTCTTCGCGGTGCAGCTCTCCGGCGTCTACTTCGCGATGCTGACGCTCGCCTTCGCGCAGATCGTGTGGTCGATCGCATTTCAGTGGGTGGACGTGACAGGCGGTGACAACGGCATTCTGGGCCTGTGGCCGTCGAGCTGGGCCGCGAGCCCACCGCATTTCTACTGGCTCGCGCTCGGCGTCGCGGCGCTCGTCACGATCGCGCTTCGAGCCATGGTGTTCTCGCCGTTCGGCTATGCGCTCCGAGCAACGCGTGACTCGACGCTGCGCAGCGAAGCGATCGGCATCGACGCGAAGCGCATCCGGTGGACGGCCTTTGTCATCGCAGGAACCACCGCTGGGATCGGCGGCGCCCTGTTCGCCTACCTCAAGGGCAGCGTCTTCCCCGACAATCTCGGCATTTCGCTGTCGGTCGATGCGCTGGTCATGGTGCTGCTCGGCGGCGTCGAAACGGTGTCGGGCGCGGTGATCGGCGCCATCGTCTACAAGGCTTTGAACATCTGGCTGATCAGCCAGACCGACTTGTCGAAGCTTGTGCTCGGCGGCTTCATCATGCTGATCGTCGTCGTCTTCCCCAAGGGAATCGTTGGCATGCTCGAGATGCTGGCGCAGCGCCGTAAGAAAGCATCGCCGCCGGCATCTCCCTTGCTTGCTAAGCCGATCGAGTCCGCCGAATGAGCGTCGCACCCCCACTTCTCGCGGTCGAAGGCCTGACCAAATCCTATGGCGGCATTCATGCCGTGCGCGGCGTGTCGTTCTCGTTGCGTGCAGGCGAGATTCTGGCGCTGATCGGCCCGAACGGGGCCGGCAAGAGCACCTGCTTCGACATGCTCAACGGCCAGAACAAGCCGGACTCCGGGCATGTCCGCCTATTAGGTGAAGAGATCACCGGCAGGAAACCGCGCGAAGTTTGGCGGCTCGGCGTCGGGCGCACGTTCCAGATCACCGCGACCTTCGCCACCATGAGCGTGCGCGAGAACGTGCAGGTCGCGTTGATATCGCACGGAAAGCAGCTGTTCAATCTGTTCGGCTCGGCGCCGAAGTTCGACCGCGGCGAAGCCGGTCGGCTGCTCGAGCTGGTCGGCATGGGCGGCTACGCTGATCGCCCCTGCGGCGAGCTCGCCTATGGCGACCTCAAGCGTCTCGAGCTTGCGGTGGCGCTCGCCAACCAGCCAAAGCTGCTCTTGATGGACGAGCCGACCGCGGGCATGGCGCCGCGCGAGCGCGTCGACCTGATGCGGCTGACCGCGCAGATCGCGCGGGAGAAATCGATCGGCGTGCTCTTCACCGAGCACGACATGGACGTCGTGTTCGAACATGCCGACCGCATCATCGTGCTCAACCGCGGCGCGCTGATCGCCGAGGGCTCGCCGGCCGAAGTGCGCGGCAATCCGCAGGTGCAGGCGGTCTATCTCGGCGAAGGCCTCGTCTATGATGCCCGCCATCGCGAGGGAGCCTCGGCATGAAGCTGAAGGTCGAAGGGCTTAACAGCCATTATGGCCCGGCGCATATCCTGTTCGACATCGGCTTCGAGGTCGGTGAGGGCGAGGTCGTCGCACTGCTCGGGCGCAACGGCGCGGGTAAGTCGACGACGTTCCGCTCCATCGTCGGCCTCGTCGCGCAGCGAACCGGCCGCATCATGTTCGAGGGCAAGGATGTCTCGGTGCGTCCGACGCACGAGATCGTCCGCGAGGGCCTGGGCTATGTGCCGGAGGAGCGGCGCATCTTCACAGACCTGACCGTTGAGGAAAATCTCGAGGTCGGCCGCCAGCCCAAGCGTCCGAACGCGCCGCACTGGACGCGCGAAAAACTGTTCGCGCTGTTTCCAAACTTGGGTGAGATGAAGAATCGCTCCGGCGGACGCATGAGCGGCGGCGAGCAGCAGATGCTCACCATTGCGCGCACGCTGATGGGCAATCCGTCGCTGGTGCTGCTGGACGAGCCTTCGGAGGGCCTGTCGCCGAAGATCGTGGAGCAGATGGTCGATGCCATCCTGACCATGAAGAAAGAGGGCGTCAGCATCGTCGTCTCCGAGCAGAATCTGCATTTCGCGCGGCTGATTTCCGATCGCGCCTACATCATCGAGCGCGGCCGCATTTGCTTCGGCGGCACCATGGCCGAACTCGACGCGCGTCCGGATATCCGCGACGCGCATCTGTCGTTGTGAGGGTGGGGAACGGATGGCGAGAAGCGTTACGGCGAAGAAAAGCGTCAAACCGGCAAAACCGCCTTACGTGCTCGACGAGCAGGTCGGCTTCATCCTGCGCCAGGTCTGGCAACGCCACAGCTCAATCTTCTCGCGCGATATCGGCACCAATTTGACGCCGACGCAATGGGCAGCGCTGTCGAAGCTCGCTGAGACCGGGCCGTGCTCGCAGAACCAGCTCGGACGTCTCACGGCGATGGACGTCGCGACCATCAAGGGCGTGATCGACCGCCTGACGGCGCGCGGCTTGACCGAGACGAGCCAGGATCCGGAAGACGGACGCCGCTTGCTGGTCAGCCTGACGCGCGCGGGTCAGCAGCTTGCGGAGAGGCTAGCGCCGAACGCGCTCGCGATCACCCGCGAGACGCTCGCGCCGCTGGATGCAAAAGAGCGCGAAACGCTGATGGCGCTGCTGAACAAGCTGCGGTGATCGTTTCCGTCATTCCGGGGCACGCGCATTGCGCGTGAACTCGGAAACCCGACGCTGTTGTGCGAGAGTCCGGGTTTGCGCTCACGCGCGCCCCGGAATGACGGCCACTGCCGTCACTTCGTCACCAGCTCCGGCACCTTGCCCGCCGGCGGGGTATTGCGGCTGCGCTGGGTGCGCACGATGCCGTCGATGATGGTCATGCCGATGCCGGGGAGGTCGCCGAGCTGCACGCTCTCCAGAATGGTCTTGCCCGGCGAGTGCTGCGCCTTGTCCATGATGACGAAGTCGGCGGAGCGGCCGACCTCGATCAGGCCGCAATCGAGCTCGCGCATGCGCGCGGTGTTGCCGGTGGCAAGACAGAAGGCGATCTCGGCCGGCAGCTCGCCGAGCGAGGACAGCATCGACACCATGCGCAAAATGCCGAGCGGCTGCACGCCGGAGCCGGCCGGCGCGTCGGTGCCGAGGATGACGCGGTGCAGATCGCCCATCTCGCGCGCGGTGCGCAGCGTGAACAAAGCCGAGCGCTCGTTGCCGTTGTGCACGAGCTCGAGGCCGCGCTTGCAGCCCTCACAGATGCAGCGGATCTGGTCGTCGGGGAGCGCCGTGTGGCCGCCATTGATGTGGCCGACCACGTCGGTGTCGGCTTCCAGCACCACGTCCTTGTCGATCAGGCCGGAGCCGGGGATCGAGGGGCCGCCGGTGTGGATGGTGCTCTGGATGCCGTATTTGCGCGCCCAGCCGACCATCTTGCGTGCCGTCGGGCCGTCCTTGACGCCACCGAGACCGACTTCGCCGAGCAGCTTGACGCCATTGGCGGCCATCTCCTTGAAATCCTCTTCGACCATCTCGCATTCGATCACCGGCGCGCCGGCGTGAACCTTCACGCCGCCGGGGCGCAAGGTCCAGAACGCGCGCTGGGCGAACACCGCCATCGCCTTGAGGCCGACGACGTCGCGGGGGCGGCCGGGCGTGTGCACTTCGCCGGCCGAGATCATGGTGGTGACGCCGCCATGGAGGTAGCTGTCGATCCAGTTGATCTGGTTCTGCCGCGGCGTCCAGTCGCCCGCAACAGGGTGGACGTGGCTGTCGATCAGGCCCGGCGCGACCGTGGTGCCGTGGGCGTCGACGATCGTGGTCGCGCCTTCCGTGTCGACGTCCTTGAATCGGCCGATGGCGGTGATCTTGCCGTTCTCGGCAACGATGGTGTCGCCGTCCAGGATCGGCTTTTCCAGGGCGCCGGACAGGATCAAGCCGATATTCCGGATCACGAGCTTCGAGGGTCCGGTGGCCTGGGGTGTGTCATGCGCCATGGAAGGGGCTCCTTATTCCTAGCTGCAATGCTTTCGATCTTGGGCAGCCTTGACCGCGGGATCAAGCCAGATTATTCATTAGTATACGAATGATTGTGTACAAACGACGCATAGCTGCCCGCCTCGGAACTGCGTTGGAAGCGACAGGGAAGGTGTGATGAGCAATTACAATCAGGAAAGTGTTTTGAGCGTCCACCACTGGACGGACACGCTGTTCTCCTTCAAGACCACCCGCAGCCCGACCTTCCGTTTCCGCAACGGCGAATTCACCATGATCGGCCTCAAGGTCGGCGAGAAGCCCTTGCTACGGGCCTACAGCGTCGCCAGCGCCAATTACGAGGACACGCTGGAGTTCTTCTCGATCAAGGTGTCGGATGGTCCGCTGACCTCGCGGCTTCAGCATTTGAAGGCAGGCGACGAGATCATCATCAGCCGCAAGGCCACCGGCACGCTGGTGATCGACAACCTGGAAGAGGGCCGCAACCTCTACCTCATCGGCACCGGCACGGGTCTCGCGCCGTTCCTGAGCGTGATCAAGGATCCTGAAACCTACGAGCGCTTCGAGAAAGTGGTGCTGCTGCACGGCTGCCGGCATGTCAACGAGCTCGCCTATGGCGAGATGATCACCGAGACGCTGCCGAAGGACGAACTGATCGGCGAATACATCCGCAATCAACTGATCTACTATCCGACCGTCACGCGCGATCCGTTCCGCAATCGCGGCCGCATCACCGACCTCATCACCTCGGGCAAGCTGTTCAGCGACATCGGTCTCCCGGCGCTGGAAGCTGCCCACGACCGCGTCATGATCTGCGGCAGTCCGGCCCTGGTCGCGGACACGCGCGTGCTGCTGGGTGAACGCGGCCTCATGGAGGGCAATCACGGCGAGCCGGCCCAGTTCGTGGTCGAAAAGGCCTTTGCCGAGCGTTAAAGCCCATTTCCGTTCCGATGCGCATCGGAACGGGGCTCCAGATTCTTATTTTGACGCGTTTTCTTTACGAGGACCGGTATCGACCTCCCTCGAAAACGTTCTAGGCCCGTAATTCCTGCCCAATAAGGTCGCATTTTCGCCGCCGGGCGCCCGTTGCGGCGTCGATTCGGCGCACGATACTATGTGGGAGCGAATCAGCGGAGTTCCCACATGGTTGCGGACAGCGACAGCAACATCGCCTGGCACCGGGTCCAGTTGAAGAAGAACCGCGCCGAGTTGAAGGCGCTGGAGACCGCGCGCTTCACGATGGGCGAGATCGCCTCGTCGAAGCGGAACGGTCAATCCGAGAAGACCATCGCGGAACTCAAGCGCAAGATCGCGCAGTCCGAGCGCGTGATCGCCGATCGCGATAAGCGCACGCGCCGACCGCTCGCGACCGACCTGCAAAGCCTCAGCAATGGCAGCTGGAGCCATTGGGACGCCTACACGCAGCAGCGCAAGACCGGGCAGCGATCTCCGGGACGGGGGTAGGCGTGTCTCTCGACACCTGCGACTGAAGCGGAGGGCGCGCTCCACCCTTGCACGGCCCGCGCCGTGCACCATCTCGGTGAGACGCCAGCAATCACTCCGGTGAACCCATGACAGCGCGCCTCGATTTCACCAGCGAGGCCTTCTTTCGCGATCCGCCCAAGGCGATTGCGACGCTGCGCATGTCTGGCCCCGTGGTCGCGACGCGATTTCCTCTCATCGGCGACGTCTGGATTACCACAACCCATGACGCCACCGCGCAGGTCCTGAAGGACGGCGCGACGTTCACGTTCCGAAGGGAGGATGGCGACGTCGCTGGTCTGCGCTGGTGGATGCCGAGATACGTCAAGACCATCGCCAACAACATGCTGACGATGGACGAGCCGGATCACACGAGGCTCCGCGGCATCGTGGACGAGGCCTTTCGTCGGCGCGCCATCGTCGCGATGGAGCCGCGCATCCGTACTACTGCCGACGGTCTCGCCGACGAGCTCTTTGCGAACGGAAGCCCGGCCGATCTGGTTCAGCGCTACGCGCGTATCCTGCCGCTTGCGGTGATCTCCGAACTCCTGGGCCTGCCTCCGGCCGACCGTCCGAGATTCATCGCCTGGGCCAACACGATGTCCTCGCTGACCAATGTGGTCAGCTTTTTCCGGCTGCTGTTCGCGTTCCGCAAGATGCGTGCCTACCTCGAGCGGCAGTTGCAGATTGCACGTGTGCAAGGCGGCGAAGGCCTGATCGCAGAGCTGGTTCAGGTCGAGCGCGAGGGCGGCCAGATCACGCCGGACGAAATGGTTTCGATGGTCTTTCTGCTGCTTGCGGCCGGATCGGAGACCACCACGCATCTCATCAGCGGCTCGGCGTACGAACTGCTCCGGAATCCCGGGTTGCGCCATTGGCTCGAAGAGGACTGGAGTCGCGTCGGGCTTGCCGTCGAAGAGTTCCTGCGCTTCGTCTCGCCAGTGCAATTCTCAAAGCCGCGCTATGTGCGGCGGGATCTCGACGTCGAAGGCGTGCGCCTGAAGAAGGGCGATCGCGTCATGGCGATGCTCGCCGCGGCGAACATGGATCCTACGGTGCACGATCGTCCGGAACGCCTCGATCTCGCGCGCAGGCCGAACCGGCACATCTCGTTCGGGACGGGGATCCATTTCTGCCTCGGCCACCAGCTCGCGCGCATTGAGGCGGCGTGCGCGCTCGAAGCGCTGTTCGTACGATGGCCAAAGCTTGGCTTGGCCGTCGATCCGGCAGAGGTCCGCTGGCGCAGGCGGCCGGGTTTGCGTGCGATTGCGAAACTTCCCGTCTCAACTGAGGGCCGCGGAACAGAGGCGCGCGCGGAGCTATGATTGATCGTTCCCTCACCGCGGCGGGCTCAGTCGGCGATCTTTCGGAAAATCTTTGCCGAACGTGATCAGTCAGGAACGGTGTGCCGCTGGTCCTGTTGTCATCAGGACCTCGAACGCGGCGACGAGTTCCTTGGCCGCATCGCAGGTCACCGTCTTAACGGAGACAAGATCATGGCCAGCAAGATGCCACCTGTTCCACCGGATAATCAGAGCCCGAAGGGAACTGGCGACGCCAAGCAAGTGTCGGCGGATCGGACCCCGCACGGCCAACGGCGCGTGGAAAATCCGGACCAGCAGGGACAGCAGGGCAACATCAAGCAGAACACGACCAATCAAGGCTATCAGCAAGATCGGTGAGGAGGACGACGTTCATGTCGACATCCATCAAGACACCAAACAGCATTCGTCAGGGCGGACCTGGCGCTTCGCACGAGAATGCGAAGGCCCCGCTGGAAGTGAAGAAACCGCCGGCGGACGATTTGCAGCGCAGTCACAGCCGGATCTCCGGCGGAGGCGGCGAGCGCGATTCCCATCACAGACACGATGAAGCCGGAAAGGGCGGAGGCAGGTAGCTCATGAGCAGCAAGCAACCCAAGTTGTACATGCCTAGCGAGAAGGACATGCGCGAAAATCCCCTGATCGGAGGATCAAAGGGAGCGACAATGGCGGGTGCGTCACCCGACGATCTCGAAGATGCTCTCGGTGAGAACACAATCGAGGGCGATCGCGAGAATGATGTGGGCGTCGGCGGCGGCATCGACAAGGACGTCGCACATGGCGGCGCGCACCGAAGGCGCCGGTAGTCCGGAGAACAGCAATGCAAGGCAAAAAGACCCACGAGCAGCAGGTTCGCATTCTCGAGCGCAAGCCCGATGTTCCCGACGCGCGGGAGCTCGATCAGGCTATCGGCCATAATACCGAGGACGCTGCTGTTCATCGCGCGCGCTCGGAAGCCAGGCACAGCGAATACGCAGTAAGTCGCGGCGGCCTCAATCAGGAGAGCGATCACAACAAGCACAATGATTCCGGCCAGAGCGGCCACAAGCCGCCGAAGCCAATGCCGGCGCAACAAAAGCACTAAGTCTTCGGAAGATCACTGCAAGAGGAGAAACCGATGCCAGCAGGGCACGGCAGCAAGACGCACTTCAGATCGGGAATGCATGGCAAGGGCGATGGCACTGGCGCCATGGCCGAAATCCCGAAGGACAAGATCGGCGACAACATGGTGCTGTCAAACCGCGACAAGGCACAGCATTCGGACATCCGCGGCATGGATGGCAAGTTCATCCAGACCGAGCAGTATCAGGACCATGCAGCCAACCGGCTCGACGATGAGCCGGAGACCGAGACCTGAGAAGTGGCGTTCCTCCCGACCAACTCGCGGACCGGTTTCAGCCGGTCCGCTTTTTGGTCGGTGTCAGATCGCGCTCCCAGCCGAACACGGATCGGCCGTCGAGGTCGGGCGAGGCAGCACGCTCGCCGGCGATGTAGGCCTCGACCGAGGGGCCCTGTGCGGTCCGCTCCAACCGCCGCGCCTGGTCGTCGAGGCGCTTGATCGCCTGCATTTCTTCCTCGCGTCCCAGCTTGGCGTTCTGAATCGCGCCCTTCAGCACTTGGATAGTTTCGTCATAGACCTTGATTGGAACGGGATAGGGATGCCGGTCCTTGCCGCCATGGGCGAGCGAAAAGCGCGCGGGATCGTTGAAACGATAGGGTGCGCCGTGCACGACCTCGGCGACCATCGCAAGTGAGTGCACGGTGCGCGCACCGACGCCGGGCGTCAGCAACAGCTCCGGGAAATCGACCGGGCCGCGCTCGGCCGCCGCGGCCAGCGTGCCGTGCAGGCGTCGTGCGAACACGTCCTTGGGGCGAACGTCGTGATGCGCGGGCATGATCAGATGCGGCAGTATGGCCTGCGCCGGCTCGAGGCCGGTGAGTCGTTCGAACTCGGAGACAATGCGATCCGGGCCAAGACCTCTCAACAGCTCGAGCTGCGCGGTGCGCGAGATATCGGCGCGATGGTCGGTGAGGTTGACGATCTCGCCTTGCTTGGGACCGTCGATCGCAGTGTGGGGCGTATCGACAAAACTCTTCAGCGCCTCGGAATGCCAGTGGTAGCGGCGGGCCTGCCGCTTGTCGCCGTTCATGCCCTGCTGCACCACCGTCCATTTGCCCTCTGCGGTGACGAAGAACCCATGGAGATAGAGGTCGAAGCCGTCTTGCACAGCCGCGCTGTCGACCTTCGCCACCAGGCGGCTGGCACGCGTCAGCATTGCGCCGTCCAAGCCGACACGCTCGCCAAGCTGCAACAGCTCGTCCGGCGTCTTGCGTGAATGCTGGCCGCGGCCGCCACAGACATAGATGCCGAGCTCGTCCTGGAGCGGTCCGAGTCCACGCTTCAGGGCGCCGATCACGGAGGTCGTGATGCCGGAGGAGTGCCAGTCCATCCCCATCACGGCGCCAAACGACTGGAACCAGAACGGATGCGACAGCCGCTGCATGAACGCGTCGCGTCCGTAATGATGCACGATCGCCTGAGTGACGATTGCGCCCAACGAAGCCATGCGGCTTGCCAGCCACGGCGGAACACGTCCGGTGTGCAAGGGAAGATCGGCGCTGCCGCTACGTCGGGTCATGGGCGCCCTAAATTAGCTCAGTTCGGCAGCGGTTGCACCAGCGGAATGCTGCGTTGCACGAGATAGGGGAGCGAAGCTGGGCGGCAGGCGTTGAGCGCTGACGCGTACGTAAGGACAGGGACAGCAATGAATTGGCAGACCCTTATGGCCGACATCGACAGGATGTTCGGCTGGATACCGTCATGGTTCATCGGCCTCGGCTTGGTCGCCGGCGCGATGATGCTCGCTCTGTCGTTCTATCGGTTCGCTGTTTGGCTGCTCAATCGCGCTTTCGGAACCCGGCTTCCGCTCCTGAGTGTGTTCATCGAGCGCACGTCCGGCCCGGCCCAGCTGGCGCTGTGTCTGGCTGCCGTGGCACTGGTCCTGCCACTTGCGCCGCTCGACGATACGATCCGCACGCCGCTGATGCGCCTGTTCGTCGTCGCCGTCATCGCCTTGATCGGCTGGATATCGATCCGGATCGTCGACATGAGTGCGGCGCGATACTTGCAGAACTTTCGCGACGTCACCGAGAATTTCATCGCGCGCAAGCAAGTCACGCAAGTCCGCGTGTTCAAGCGTGTCACCGACACCATCATCGTTATCATCACAGTCTCCACCGCGCTGATGACGTTCGACTCGGTGAGGCAATATGGCGTCAGCCTTTTCGCCTCCGCCGGTGCCGCCGGTATCATCGTCGGTCTTGCCGCGCGGCCGCTGCTGAGCAATCTGATCGCGGGCTTGCAGATCGCCATCACCCAGCCGATCCGCATCGAGGATGCCGTGATCATCGAGAACGAGTGGGGATGGGTCGAGGACATCGCCTCGACCTATGTCGTGATCCGGCTGTGGGATTGGCGCCGTATGGTGGTGCCGCTGTCCTATTTCATCGAAAAGCCGTTCCAGAACTGGACGCGCGACACCGCCTCGCTGATCGGAGTGGTCGGGCTCCATGTCGATTACCGTGCCGATGTGGCGCGCATCAGGCACTGGCTGGAGGAGGCGGTGAAGCAGTCCAAGCTCTGGGACGGCGCCGTGGTCAATCTCCAGGTGATCGACGCAGATTCGCGCACCATCGAGCTTCGCGCGCTGGTCAGCGCGCGCAATGCGCCGCAATCCTGGGACCTGCGCTGCGAGGTCAGAGAGAAGCTCGTGGCCTTCATCCGCGACGAGATGCCGGAGGCACTGCCGCGCGAGCGTGCGATCCTGATCCCCTCGGGTGACGATGATGCCGATTTGCCGCGGCGCCCCGCGCCGCCGGAGAAAATGCGGGCGAGGGCCCATAACTGAACGGCGCGTCCCTTCTTGCTGGGCGGAGGCTGGCCACTCGCGCGTCTTCGCCGTCGGGGCGCGCGGGCGTGCTGAGCAGGGCGCTGCCCGAGGCGCCTAGTGCGATTCTCGTGCGAACAGCCTCACTGGGCGCGGATGTTGGCGGCCTTCAGCAACGGCTCCCACTTCGTCGCCTCGGCATGCATATAGGCGTCAAAGTCCTTGGCGGAGGAGCCAACCGGGGTGGCGCCGATCTTGCCGAGCGTCGACAGGACGCTCGGATCCTGCAGCGCCGCCTTCAGGTCGGTTTCGAGCTTGGCGACGATCTCCGGCGGCATCTTCGCCGGACCGAGCAGGCCCCACCAGACCGAGACGTCGTAGCCGGGCACGCCGGCTTCCGTGACGGTCGGAACATCCGGCAGCGCCTTGGAGCGCTCGGCCGAGGTCACCGCGAGTGCGCGCACCGGCCCGCCTTCGAGCTGGCCGATCGCTTCCGCGAGCGGATTGATGCTGAGCGGAATCTCGCCGGCGATCACCGCCGTCAGCGCCGGTGCGCCGCCCTTGTAAGGGATCGCCACGATCTTGCTGCCCGACATGTATTTGAGCAGTTCGCCGGCCAGATGCGCCGAGGTGCCGTTGCCGGACATGCCATAGGAGAGCTTGTCCGGCTCCTTCTTCGCCGCAGTGAAGAGATCGCCAAGCGTCTTGTAGGGGCTGTCCTTGGCGACGACGATCGCGAGCGGCGAGGAAGCGATCTCGGTGATCGCGGTAAAATCCTTGAACGTGTCGTAGGGCACGCTCGGATAGATGAACTGATTGAGAGGATGACCGCTCGCGACCAGGATCAACGTGTATCCGTCCGGCGCGGCCTGCGTCAGCGCCTGCGAGGCAACGATGCCGCCTGCGCCCGGGCGGTTGTCGATCACGGGCTGCTGGCCCCAGGTCTTGGCCAGCGCCTGGCCCAGCGTGCGCGCGAGCACGTCCACCGCACCGCCCGCGGCGTAGGGGACCAGAATGTGGACCGGCTTGCTCGGATAAATGTCGGCGGACTGCGCGGCGCCGCCCGCCAGCAGCAGACCGGCACACAGCATCAAACCGCCGATCTTTTTGTTCAAACCCAGCATTTCCCAGCACTCCTTGAGGGCATTCGGCCGCCTGCCGGCGGTCTCCAGGCCATTGCGGACACCGCCCGTTGTTTTTGTTGACGAGACTTGATCTTTTGTACGATAGTACAAATCGTATGGTACGCAAGTCCACCAGCAAGGAAACGGCCCGCAAGCCGAACATGCGCGAGGCGATCCTCGCCGCGGCCGAGGAGCTGTTTGCCACGAACGGCTTCAATGCTGTGTCGGTGCGCGACATCGCGCAGGCTGCCGGGGCCAATCCCGGCAGCGTGACCTATCATTTCAAGACCAAGGACGGCCTACTGCTGGAGATCTACCGGCGCCATTGCGGGCCGATGAATTTGCGCCGATCCGAACTGCTCGCGGCCGCCAAGCGCGTGCGCGATCTCCAGGATCGGCTGGAGGCGATCGTGCGCGCTTATGTGGTGCCGGCCTTCACCTCGGGCAGCGATCTCGCCGGCGGCGGCGCGCGCTTCACGCGGCTGCGTGCCGTGATGTCGGCGGAAGGCAACGAGGTCGCTCGAAAAATCATCGCGCAGACCTTTGACGACACCAGCCACGCCTTCATCGACGCGATTCACGAGAGTCTGCCACACATTCCGCGCACCGACATCGTCTGGCGCAGCCATTTCCTGCTGGGTGCACTCTATTATTCACTGGTGACGCCGGAGCGCGTGTCGCGCCTGTCGCGCGGTGAGGCCGACGGCGGCGATGCAGCCAATGCCATCGAGCAACTGGTGCAGGCCACCGTTGCCTCGTTCCAGGCGCCCGCGCTGGATCAAGCCGCGCCGGTGCGGCGGCGGCCGGTCGTCAGCAGCAAGACTTGAAAGAAGCCGCACGAGGGGAGGCGTGGCCTTACGCTTCCACTCGCAAGTGGACCATGTGACGGGGTGTTGAGGACATGAATAGGCGGGAGTGCTTGCATCTCTTGACTGGCCTGGCCGGCGCGGCGCTTGCGAATGAAGCACGCGCGCAAGGCGCCGAGCCGAAGGCGATCCCCACGATCGCGCCGCCGCATGCAAATCCCAAGACGCCGTCGTTCAAGCTGCCAGCGAAATCCTGCGATAGCCACACCCACGTTTTTGGGCCGGCGTCGCGTTACCCCTTCGCGGAAAAGCGCCCCTACAACACGGCCGATGCGCCGCTGGAGGCATTCCGCAGCGTGCACGAGAAGATCGGGGTCGAACGCAGCGTCATCGTCAATGCCACCGTTCACGGCACCGACAATCGCGTCGTGACCGACGCCATCGCCCAGAGCGAGGGCGCGTACAAGGGCATCGCCAATGTCAACGACGAGATGACCGAGAAGGAGCTGGCGGCGCTCGACAAGGCAGGCATCTGCGGCTGCCGCTTCGCTTTTCTCAAGCGCCTCGGCGGCGTCGGCGACATGGGAAAATTCCAGCGCATCGTGCACCGGGTCGCCGAGCTCGGCTGGCACGTCGACCTCTATTTCGAGCCGGGCACGATTGCCGAATTCGCGCTCATCCTTTCCGCGCTGCCGACGCCTTACGTGATCGATCACATGGGAACGGTCCAGGCCGCGAAAGGTCTCGGCGACCCCAGCTTCACCGCGCTGCTCGATCTCCAGAAGAAGGACGATAAATGCTGGGTGAAGATCACCGGTCTTGAACGTGCGTCAGCGGCCGGCAAACCGTTCCATGATGCAGTGCCGTTCGCCAAGGCGCTGATCGACAACGCACCCGATCGCGTGCTGTGGGGCACTGATTGGCCGCATCCCAACGTCAAGATCATGCCGAACGACGGTGAGATCGTCGACCTCATCCCGCTCTACGCGCCCGACGCAAAGGTCCAGCAGAAGCTGGTGGTCGACAATCCCGCGCGCCTGTTCAAGTTCAGCTGAAGATCATGATGTACACGCCGACCATTCCGCCGCCAGACCCAAACACGCGCAGGCCGATATTCAAGCTGCCAAGGCTGGCTTGCGATGCCCATTGCCATATCTTCGGACCCGGCGCGAAATATCCGTACGCGCCGGACCGCTCCTACACGCCGCCCGATGCGCCGCTGGAAAAATTCCGCACGCTCCATGCCAAGCTCGGCATCCAGCGCGCCGTCATTGTCAATGCCAGCGTGCACGGCACCGACAACACGGTAGCGCTGGACGCTCTCGCGCAGAGCAACGGTGCCTATCGCGCGGTCGCAAACATCGACGACACCATCACCGAGCGCGGGCTTCGGGTGCTGCACGAGGGCGGCTTCCGCGGCTGCCGCTTCAACTTCGTCCGCCATCTCGGCGGCGTCCCCGATAAGAGCGTGTTCGACCGCGTCATCGCCATGGTCGCGCCGCTCGGCTGGCATATCGATCTGCATTTTGACGCGATCGACTTGCCCGAATATGCCGACATGCTGGCAAGACTGCCGCTCAGCTACACCATCGACCACATGGGACGGGTGAAGACCTCCGATGGGCTCGACCAGCTTCCGTTCAGAATTTTGGTCGAACTGATGCAGCGCGACGAAAAATGCTGGGTCAAGATCTGCGGCTCGGAGCGGGTGTCCTCGGCCGGTCCGCCGTTCACGGACGCGGTGCCATTCGCGCGCAAGATCGTCGAGACCGCGCCCGATCGCGTCATTTGGGGCACCGACTGGCCTCATCCGAACGTCAAGGTGATGCCAAACGACGGTGACCTTGTCGACCTGATCCCGCTGTTCGCGCCGGAGCTGGAGTTCCAGCAGAAGATCCTGGTCGATAATCCCGCGCGCCTGTTTGGGTTCGACCAATGACGGCGCTCGCGATCGAAAAGCCGCGCGGCCGCGCCTGGTGGAAGGAGCTCTGGATCCAGGTGCTCATCGCCATGGCGGCCGGCATCGCGCTTGGGATCGCCAGTCCCGAGGCGGGCGCCAAGATGCAGCCGCTCGGGGATGCCTTCATCAAGGCGATCCGGATGCTGATCGCGCCGATCATCTTTTGCACCGTCGTGCACGGTATCGCGCACATGGCCGACATGGCGCGCGTCGGGCGCATTGCGGTGAAGGCGATCGTCTATTTTGAAGTCATGACCACGATCGCGCTGATCATCGGTCTCGTCGCGATGAACCTGCTCAAGCCCGGCGTCGGCATGAACATCGATCCCGCCAGCATCAATGCCGGCGCGATCGAGCCCTATGTCAGGCAGACCGGTGCGATCGGCTTCGTGCCGTTCCTGATGAACATCGTGCCCGTGACGTTCGTCGGCGCCTTTGCCGAGGGCAACATTCTCCAGGTGCTGTTCATCTCCGTACTGTGCGGCTTTGCTCTGGTGCAGCTCGGCGAGCGTGCCGCGCCGCTGGTGCATCTGATCGACATCGCCGCCAAGATGGTGTTGGCCGTCGTTGGCTTGGTAATGTGGGCGGCGCCGATCGGCGCGTTCGGCGCTATCGCCTTTACGGTCGGCAAGTTCGGCGTTGGCTCGCTGCCCTCGCTCGGCAAGCTACTGGGGGGCTTCTATCTCACCTGCGTGGTCTTCATCATCGTGGCGCTCGGCCCCGTGGCGCGGCTCTGCGGCTTCTCGCTGGTCAAACTGATCCGCTATATCTGGGAAGAGCTGCTGATCTGCATCGCCACGACATCTTCGGAAACGGTGTTGCCGCGGATGCTGACCAAGCTGGAAAAGGCCGGTTGCGAGAAGAGCGTCGTCGGACTTGTGATCCCGACCGGCTATTCCTTCAATCTCGACGGCACCTGCCTCTATCTTGCCGCTGCTTCGGTGTTCCTGGCGCAGGCGACCAACACGCCGTTCGGCCTTGCCGAGCAGATCGAGCTGCTGCTGATCCTTCTCGTCACCTCCAAGGGCGCGGCGGGGATTGCGGGCGCCGCCTTCGTCGTGCTGGCGGCGACGCTGTCGGCCACCGGCACCATTCCGGTGACAAGCGCTGCGCTGGTGCTCGGCATTCATCGCCTGATGTCGCAGGGGCTAACGCCGACCAATCTGATCGGGAACGCGGTTGCGACGATCGCAATTGCCAAGTGGGAAGGCGCGCTCGACAGCGAGCGCCTCCGGCATGTGCTCGACGGTGAGGAGCAAGCGGCCGCCGCGGCTTGATGAACCGGCTTCCTGCCTGAGGCAGACGGCCTTTGATGCTTACGAACGAAAGAGGGAGCTTGTCCCATGAAAACCGGTCTCGTGATCACCGCCCATCCCGGCGATTTCGTCTGGCGCGCCGGCGGCGCCATCGCGCTGCATGCGAAGAAGGGCTATCGCATGAAGATCGTTTGCATGTCCTTCGGCGAGCGCGGCGAGAGCCAGTTCGCCTGGAAGGAGAAGGGGGCGACGCTGGAATCGGTCAAGGCCGGCCGCAAGGACGAGGCGGAGCGGGCGGCAAAGCTGTTAGGTGCCGAGATCGAGTTCTTCGACTGCGGCGATTATCCGCTGAAGCTCACTGAGGCGCATTTTGATCGCATGGTCGACATCTACCGCGAGCTCGATCCGAGCTTCGTGCTGACGCACGCGCTGGAGGACCCCTATAATTTCGACCACCCCAACGCCGCGCATTTCGCGCAGGAGACCCGCGTGGTCGCGCAGGCGATGGGCCACAAGCCCGGCGCGCAGTACAAATACTCGGCGCCGCCGGTGTTCCTGTTCGAGCCACACCAGCCGGAGCAGTGCAACTACAAGCCGGACCTGCTCCTCAAGATCGACGAGGTCTGGAAGGCGAAGTACGAGGCGTTCCAGATCCTGGCCGCGCAAAAGCATCTGTGGGGCTATTACGAACGCGTCGCGCTCAATCGAGGCATCCAGGGCAGCCGCAACACCGGCGTGCCCATGACCTATGGCGAGGCCTATCAGCGTCTGTTTCCGACCGTCGCGGAGGAACTCGCATGAAGCCGGTCGTCGTTCGCAACATCAAGCGTGCCGATCCCGCCGGCATGGCGGAATACGGCGTTTCGACCGTACATGAAGCCTATGGTCGCATCGGCCTGATGAAGCCATATTTGCGGCCGGTGTGGGCGGGCGCGGCGATTGCGGGTCCCGCGGTCACCGTGCTGGCGCAACCCGGCGACAATTGGATGATCCATGTTGCGGTTGAGCAATGCAGGAAGGGCGACATCCTGGTCGTCGGCTGCACCACCGACAATACCGACGGCATGTTCGGCGAATTGCTGGCGACCTCGCTTACGGCGCGCGGCGTGCAAGGATTGATCATCGATGCCGGCTGTCGCGATGTCAAAGCGCTGCACGAGATGAAGTTTCCGGTGTGGTCGCGCGCAGTCTCGGCCAAGGGAACGGTGAAGGCGACGCTCGGCTCGGTCAATGTCCCCGTGGTCTGCGCCGGCGTCAATGTCGATCCCGGTGACATCATCGTGGCTGACGACGATGGCGTCGTCGTGGTGCCGAAGCGGTACGCCCCCGAAGTCGCCGAGAAGGCGAAAAAGCGCAATGCCGATGAAGGCGGCAAGCGCAAGCGTCTCGCCTCGGGCGAGCTCGGCCTCGACATGTACAGCATGCGCGACGCTCTTGCCAAAGCCGGGCTCGTCTATGTCGACAATCCCGAGGACGTTTGAGGCAAGGCAGGAGCGGGCGGATGGATCGTCTCAAGCTGAAGGCCGTGCTCGGCAGTCATCCCCATGTCCAGGCGGTGAAGAGCGGCGCGCTCCGCTCCGACCTGTTCGATCTCGACTTCATCGAGTACAGCCCGACCAACACCGCGTTCAAGCCGATGGTGCGCGAGCAGGCCTTCGATGTCTGCGAGATGGCCATCGTGACCTATCTGATGGCGAAGGCGCACGGCAAGCCGCTGGTGCTGCTGCCGGCCACCATGCTCGGCCGCTTCCAGCATGCCTACGCGCTGTACAATCCCGCGCGAGGAGCGCTCGGCCCGTCCGACCTCGAGGGCAAGCGCGTGGGCATTCGGTCCTTCACGACGACGACCGGCGCCTGGATCAGGGGCATTCTCGCCAACGACTACGGCGTCAATCTCGATAAGATCCGCTGGGTGACGTTCGAGGATCCGCATGTCGCCGAATATATCGACATCACCGAGCGCGCCCCGAAAGACAAGAAGATTCTCCAGATGCTGGTCGACGGCGAGCTAGACGCGGTGCTTGGCGAGAGCTCGGTCGATCCCAAGCTGAAGCCGCTATTCCCCGATCCGGCCGCGGAAGCCGCCAAATGGTATGCCCGGCGCGGCGTCGTCCCGGTCAATCATCTCGTGGTCGTGACCGAGCAGCTCGCCAAATCGCGTCCCGACGTAGTCACAGGCATCTATGATCTGCTCAAGCGGAACAAGGAGCAGGTGGGACCTGCGGCCTCGCCGGACCTCATTCCGTTTGGCATCGAAGCGAACAGCAAACCGCTGGAACTGATCGTCGACTACGCGTTCCAGCAAGCGCTGATTCCGCGCCGCTATGCGGTCGAGGAGCTCTTTGACGAAACGACACGAGGGCTGAACTGATGGCGGATCCGAGGCGATGGCAGATCGGGCTGGTTGGCTATGGCGAGGTCGGCAGGATCTTGGCCGAGGATTTGCGCCAGCAGGACATCAAGGTATCTGCCTACGACATCAAGCTCGGAGGCGAGCAGGGCGCTTCGCTGGAGGAGCATGCCGCGAAATTCGGTGTGGTGTTCGCAGGCTCTCATGCCGACCTGACGGCGAAGTCCGATTTCATCATCTCCGCGGTCACGGCCAGCCAGGCTGTTCCGGTGGCAAAAGCCTGCGCGGGCGCGATCAACCAGGGCACCTGGTTCCTGGACTTCAATTCGGCTTCACCGGGCGCCAAGCAGCGCGCTGCTGCGCTGATCGATGGCGCTGCCGGTCGCTATGTGGAAGGCGCAGTGATGACTTCGGTGCCGCCGTATCGCATCAAGGTGCCGTTGCTGCTCGGCGGCGCTGGCGCGAGAGAGCTCGAGCCGCTGCTGAATGCGATCGGATTCGCGGCAAAGGTTGCCAGCGACAAGCTCGGCGTGTCCTCCGCGGTGAAGATGTGCCGCAGCATCATGATCAAGGGCCTGGAAGCCATGGTCATCGAAAGCTTCACCACGGCGCGCGCCTATGGCGTGGAAGATGCCGTGCTGGCATCGCTTACGGAAACTTTCCCCGCGATCGACTGGGAGAAGCAGGGCGCCTATTTCTTCCAGCGCGTGATCGAGCACGGCCGCCGCCGGGCCGAGGAGGTGCGGGAGGTCGCCGAAACCGTTCGCGAGGCGGGGCTGACGCCCTGGTCCGCGCAGGGCACGGCCGAGCGGCAGGCCTGGGTGGCTGATCTCGCCGATGAAGGATTGTTCGGCACCAAGGGCACCAGCGAGTTCGCCCGCAGCGCTGACTGGCGCACCGAGGCGGACCGGATCCTCGCGAAGATCAAGCGCGCAAATAATCAGCTCAAGATCGTTCCACGGAGCTGAAAGCTCACGACCTGGTCGCGGGCGCGTTCGATCAGGTCGATCAGATTCCTGGACTTGCGGGCGAGCTGCTCCGTGGCCGGTTGCGTGCGGAATTCGGCCAGCACCGCGCGAACGCATTTGTTGGCGGCGTCGAGCGTCCAGAGCGTCCGGTTGACATCATCCTGCGTCCGGATCCCCGAAATATCGAGATCCGACAGAACGTGGCCGATGCCGTCGAGCCGCTTCACCGCCGTGTCGGTGGGCGTTCCGGCCTGGTTGGAATGCTGGTCGATGCTGCTGAATGCGCTGAACATATCGATACTTTCCCGATCGCACGCAAATGATCGGTCCGAGGTCTAGTTATGATCAGCGCGACGGGCCTCGCAATGCGTGGAGTTACGGTCCGGGATTCTACCGAATTGAATCAGCGGTAACATTGAACGGAAGCAGTCAGTAGTCAGGCCCGTTTCCCGACAATCCTACCGCTGCAAGCGGCGGGCCGGCCTTGGCGTGGTCGGAGCGACCCTGCGGTGTCGCGACATCAGCTCTGGGGGCGGAACAGATTCGGCCGCTGCCGCTCAAATGTCTGTCGGCCAGCCTTGAAGCCCATCACCAAGTCAGGCAGCTCCGCGACGGCGAAGCGGCTGTCTTGCGTATCGAGCACGACGAGATCGGCGGGGTTGCCGACCTTGATGCCGTAATCGCCAAGGTTCATCAGCCGCGCCGGCAGCTCGGTCACGAGATCGAGGCAGGTGTCGAAATCGCTCACGGCGGCGTGGGCGACGTTGGCATAGAAGTTTGCCATCCGCAGCAGCGAAGCGTCGCCGAACGGCGTGAACGGATTGAGGACATTGTTGGTGGCAACCGAGCACACGAGCCCATTGTCGGCCAGCTTGTGGGCGAGCGTCAGACCGCGCGGCGCATTGTGGGTGGCCTCCCGTCCCATCAAATAGAGATCGGTGGCGGGCAGCACGGTCACCGCAACGCCTGATGCCGCCAGCTGCGCGGTGGCCGCCTTCATCCGCTCGGGCGGCAGTGCCGAGAGCTTTGTGGCGTGGCCGATCGCGACGCGTCCCCCATACTTGCGCCGTTCGGTCTGGCGGCAGACCTCGTCGAGATGCCACCAAGAGGGATCGAGATCGAAATCGAGATGGAGATCGACATCGGCGTCGAACGTCTCGGCGAGATCGAAGATGCGTTCGAGATGGGCGTTCGGGTCGGTATCCATATAGGGACAGCCGCCGATCACCTCGCCGCCGTCGCGCAGCGCCTGGATCAGCAACTCCTCAGCTCCGGGGTCGTTGGTCAGGCCTTCCTGCGGGAAGACGCAGAGCGACAGGTCGATCGCCCAGGCATAATCGCGCTTCAGCGCCTTGACCGCCTCGAAGCCGCGCAAGGCGATGCGCGGATCGATCTCGACATGAGTGCGCATGCGGGTCGTGCCGTGCACGATCGCGCGCTCGAGAACCCGGGCGCCGCGGGCATAGACGTCCTCGACGGTGAAATCGCGCTTCATCCCGGCCACGGCGCGGATAGCGTCCGAAACACTGCCGTGATCGTGCCCACAGCGGCCGAGCAGGCAGGCTTTGTCGAGATGGATGTGGGTATCGACGAACCCGGGCAAGGCAAGGCGGCCGCCGAGATCGACCTCGGGCGCGTCGCAGGCGAGCTTTGGCTCGATCGCGGCAATACGCCCGCCTTTCACGCCGATATCGACGGGTGCGGCGGATGATCGCAACTGCGCGTCACGAAAGATCAGGTCGAAGGCGGACTGGGTGATCATGGCTTCGTCGGATTTTGCTGTCAGAGCCTAGCGGAAGCTGCTGGGGCGGGCAGTACCGAATTGTGTGCAGTTCTGCCGCTAAATTGTTCAAAAAATATGCATGCAGTTCACGGCGCGAGCTGTAAGATGTCGAGAGCCGGAGAACCCGCTATGTCCGCCTTTGCAAAAGCCGAACTGCCGATGACCGATGCCAAGATCGTCGAGGCCTATCTGACGGCCTCGATGAAACCCGATCCAGATGCCGCCGCGACCTATATGAAGCCGGGCACGGTGATCACATTCACCGGCGGACGTGAGTTCGATCATCCGCGCGGTCCGACAGCTTTCAACGCCAAGCGCTATCGCTGGGTGAAAAAGAAGATGGACCGGTTCGATGTCTGTCCCGGTGCGGACGAGACGATCGTCTACAGCGTTGGCACGCTCTATGGCGAGTGGATGGACGGCACGCCGTTCGAGGGCAATCGCTATGTCGATCGCTTCGTCGTCAAGAGCGGGCAGATCGTCAAGATGGACGTCTGGAACGACAGCGCCGAGCGCATTCTGGTCCAGCGCGGCATCGAGGCCTAACTCCTGCGCGCGATTTTCGGCAGCTTAACGACGCGGTCGCTCGCCACCTCATCGGCATAGGGCGCGAGAATGTCGAGGAGGTCACGGCCGCGTAGCGGGGCAGGGGCGACTAATGCCCGATTGGCTACGGAATCGAGGTGATGGTGCATCAATTCCATCACCTTGGCTTCGTCGCCTTTGGCGAGCGCAGCAATGATGGCGCGGTGCTCGTTGATCGCGCATTCCGTCGAATGCGGCCGGCTGTACAGCGACAGCGTCAGGCAGCAGCGATAGGCGACCTCGCTGACATAGCGCACCAGGATCGGACTGTTCGTCATCTGCGCGAGCAGGATGTGAAATTCGGTGGCGAGCCGGATCGAGACCGCATCCGTGCCGCCGCGCGCCCGGTCCTCGGCATCGACGTGCGCGTTCAGCTCGGCGATCTGGCTTTTGGTCAGCTTGCCCGCGAGCTGGCGGACCACGAGCCGCTCGAGCTGGATGCGGATGTCAAAGGCATCTCGCGCCTCCTGCCAGCTCGGCGTCGCCACCACCGCGATTCGGTTGCGGCGCAGCTCGACAAGGCCTTCGGCGGCGAGCTGCCCCAGCGCGTGGCGGGCAATGGTGCGGCTGACGCCAAAGCGCTCGCCGAGCGAGTCCTCAGGCAGCTTTGCGCCGGGTTCCAGCGCCTGCTCGATGATCGCGCGCCGTAGTGCGCGGCAAATCACGCCGACCTTGTCAGATGATTCATAAGTCTTGCTGGTGGGGCGCGCCGCCATTCGGCGAATCCTTCGGAGTAGGGTCGCAGCCCTCTCCTTAGCACACCCTGCGCTGATCCAGCGCTTCAATTGCATGCAGTTTGGTGTCGCGATTGCCTAAATCGGGACCACAATTTTGGTACGCTGTTCGGTAAGTTGCTTAATTCTGCGGACGTCGGCGACTGGCATCTAGCTTGCATACACTTTGGCTGTGATGCGCATGCAGCCCAACGCCCAATTTGACCGCCAGCCTGTTCCTGACGGCTTCGGTCCGATCGCCATCCAGCTGTCCGAGGCCGCCGTGACCTTCGGGCGCGGCGACCGGGCCGTGTCCGCGCTGTCGAAGACGACGCTCCGGATCGCCGACGGCGAGTTTGTCGCGCTGGTCGGCCCGTCGGGATGCGGCAAATCGACCATCTTACGTCTCGTCAGCGGCCTGGTGCAGCCGACCAGCGGCGTCGTCATCGTCGGCGGCCGCGAGGTGGCAGCGCGGGCGATGCGGGTCGGCATGGCTTTCCAGAATCCGACCATGCTTCCGTGGATGACGATCGAGCGAAACATCATGCTGCCGCTGAAGATCGTCGAGCCGTTCCGCTCCAACTTCCGCAAGCTGCGCAAGACCGAATTCCGCGACAAGGCCAACGCGCTGCTGGAGCAGGTCGGCCTCAAAGGCTTCGGCAATCATTATCCCTGGCAGCTCTCCGGCGGCATGCTCCAGCGCGCCAATCTCTGCCGCGCGCTGATCCACGAGCCGCGCATGCTGCTGCTGGATGAGCCCTTCGGCGCACTCGACCAGTTCACCCGCGAGGAGCTGTGGACGATCCTCCAGAATCTCTGGATGACGCGCAAGCCGACAGTACTGCTGGTCACGCACGATTTGCGCGAAGCCGGCTTTCTTGCGAGCCGCATCTGCGTGATGAGCGCGCGTCCCGGCCGCATCCTCGACGACAGCCGGGTCGAATTCGCGCGGCCGCGCACGGTCGCCATGACCTTCGAGCCGGATTTCGTCGCGTTGAACCAGAAGCTGCGCGCCTTCATCGAGGATGCGCGCAGCGCGGCTGAGCAGGGGGCAGGCTGATGTTCGGGATCGATGTCAGGCAGAAGGCGTGGTCGGCGGGACTGATCGTGCTGTTCTTCGTCGCCTGGGAGCTGTTCTGCCTGATGACCGGCATGTCCGACCTGGTGCTGCCGCGGCCCTCGCAGGTGTTCGTGACCCTGTTTCAGCGTTTCCCGGTGCTGTGGCCGCACATCGTGCAGACGCTGGCCACCACCATGTTCGGCTTCGTCCTCGGCGTTGCGCTCGGTGTCGCCCTCGGCGCCGTCATCGGCGTCTCCAAGACGGCCTATGACACCTGCTATCCGCTCCTGATCGGCTTCTCCTCGATCCCCAAGGTCGCGGTGGTGCCGATCTTCGTGCTGTGGTTCGGCTCCGGCACGGTGCCCGCGGTGCTGACCGCGCTGTCGATTTGCTTTTTCCCGATCGTTGTCAACATTGCCACGGGTCTGGCAACCACCGAGCCCGAGCTCGAGGACGTCCTGAAGGCGCTCGGCGCCAGCAAGTTCGACATTCTCTGGAACGTCGGTCTGCCCCGGACCATGCCGTTCTTCTTCGCATCGCTGAAAGTCGCGATCTCCTACGCCTTCGTCGGCGCGGTTCTGTCGGAGACGGTCGCCTCCAACCGCGGCATAGGCAACGTCATGATGACCGCGTCCTCCAATTTCAACGTGCCGCTGGTGTTCGCCGGGCTGTTCGTGCTCGCCGGGCTCGGCGTCGCGCTCTACGCCGTGTTCTCGCTGATTGAAGGGCGGGTCACCGGCTGGGCCACGCGCAAGAACGACGTGATCGCCACCTGATTTTCAAATCGTCACGCAACGGAGCTTGAGGAGATCTCGATGTTGAGAAACGTAATTGTCGCGCTGCTGGGATTGGCCCTATCCGCTGGCGTCGCCATGGCCGAAGACACCACGATCAAGTTCACGCTGGGCTGGAAGACGCAAGGCAGCGACGCCGCGTTCTTCTACGCCAAGGACAACGGTTACTTCAAAGAGGAAGGCCTCAACGTCGTCATCGACCAGGGCGAGGGCTCCGGTGCCACCGTCACGCGTGTCATGTCGGGCGCCTATGACGCGGGCTTCGGCGACGTCAACGCCATCATCCAGAACGCCTCGACCAAGCCGCAGGAGGCGCCGATCATGGTCTACATGATGTGGAACCAGCCGCCGTTCGCGATCGTCGCCAAGAAGTCAAGCGGCATCAACACCATCAAGGATTTCGAGGGCCGCACGCTCGGAGGCGCGCAGGGCACGCCGACGACGCGGCTGCTGCCGGTATTCACCCGCAAGAACGGGCTCGATGGCGAGAAGATCAAGATTTCCAATATGGCGCCGAACCTCCAGGAGCCGATGCTGATCAAGGGCGATATCGACGCAGCGCTCGTCTTCAATATCACCAGCTACTTCAACCTCGTGCTCAACCGCCAGGACCCGGACAAGGATTTCAAGTGGTTCTCCTTCGGTGAGTACGGCCTCGATCTCTATTCCAACGGCGTGATGGTGTCGCGCAAGCTGATCGCCTCGAATCCGAAGGCTGTCGCGAGCCTCGTGCGAGCCATCAACAAAGGCGCGATCGCGGTGGCCAAGGACCAGAACGGCGGCATGAAGGCGGCGCTCAACTACGACAATCTCATCAATGCGGATGTCGAGAAGCGCCGGCTGCAATATTCGTTCGAGAAGCTGATCGTGTCGCCGGAGATGAAGGAGATCGGCATCGGCGACATCAAGGATGACCGCATGACGCGCGCCATCGCCATCGTGGTCGAGGGTTACCAACTCGCCCGCGCGCCGACGCCGGCAGAGGTGTTCTCACGCGAATTCCTGCCGCCGCGCGCGGAGCGGGAGTTGGTGTACACGGCCAACTGATCCTTGGAGAGACGGTGATGGCCGCGGAAATCTCGGCGTCCAGCCTGTTCCGTGGTCCTGACCGCGGCGTTGGCGACAATGTCGTGCTCCGGCACGACGGTGGGACGATCACGGATGTCTCGGAAGGAGCGGGGACCGCCAGGGGCCGGCGCTCCTTCGTCATTCCCGCCTTCGTCAACGCCCACGACCACGCCCGCGCCACTGCGTCATCCTTCGGCGCCGTCGGCATGCCTCTGGAAAGCTGGATCCTGCGGACTGCACTCGGCACGCCGGTCGACCCATATTTGGCCGCGGCGTCCGCATTGGCTCGGTCGGCCAAGGCGGGCTGCGCGGCCGTGATGGTGCATTACACCCGTCCGAGCGGCATGATGCCCCTGCTGGACGAAGCCAAGGCCATTGCAAGAGCGGCGTCCGACGTCGGCATCCGCATTGCTTTTGCGATGGCGGTGCGCGACCAGAACCCGATCGTCTATGGCGATGCCGAACCGGTGCTCTCGGGTCTCTCCAAGGACGGTCGCAAGACCATCGAAGATATCTTCGTCCGCGCACCGATGTCACCGCGGGCCTATATCGAGCTGACCGACGCGATTGCCGCTGCCATCGCCGGCCCCATGGTCGACGTCCAGCTCGGGCCCGCCGGCGTGCAATGGTGCTCGAAGCCGCTGCTGGAAGCGGTGGCGGAAAGCTCGGCGCGGACCGGCCGTCGCATCCATATGCATCTCCTGGAAACCGTGTACCAGCGCGCCTGGGTTGATCAGCACTTCCCGGATATGGTGAGCTGGCTGCGCGACATTGGCTTTCTCTCGGAACGGCTGACGCTGGCGCATTGCATCTACGCCCGGCCGGATGAGCTGGAGATGATCGCGGCGGCCGGCGCGCGCATTGTCACCAATTTCAGCTCGAACATGCATCTGCGCTCGGGGCTCGCGCCGATTGCCGCCGCCCATAAATGCGGCTGCGCCATTGCGGTCGGCGTCGACGGGCTGGCGCTGGACGAGGATGACGATATTCTACGTGAGATGCGGCTGGTGCAGATGGTTCATGGCGGCCTCGGGTTCAAGCAGACTTGGACAGCGGCCGAGATGTTTGCTCTCGCCATTCGCAACGGCCGCCGCGCGACCGGTGCGCCCGGAAGTGGCGAGTTGGCCGCCGGCAATCCCGCCGACTACGTCGTGGTTGATCTCGACCGGCTCGACCGTGACCAGATCATGCCCGTCGATCCCATGGTACTGCTGTTTGCACGAGGCAACGCGTCGCTCGTCAATGAGGTCGTCGTCGCCGGCAGGACGATCGTGAGGGATGGCGCCTGCGCCGGCGTCGATCTGCCGGTGATCGAAGACGAACTGCGGGGCATGTATCGCGCCAATCTCGGAAAGTTCGCGAACTTCCAGCGGACGTGGCTGCCGTTGTCGGAGCGACTGTCCGGCTGGTTCGAGCAGCAGCTCACCTGCGGGTAAAGGGGGCATGACGCTTTCCTGGCGCTGCGGTACATCGAAAAGCGCGATAGCTGGTAGACGGCACCTGATCTGGTGATCGTTCCAGCTCTGGGCTATCACCTTGTATGATTGCGCGCCGGCGCGATGATCTCTTGAGGAGCCCCCGATGCGTCTACCGACTATTCTCCTGGCCGTCACATGTGTTGCAGCCGCAGCTTCAGCCGAAGACCTGTCGGGCACGCTCCAGAAGATCAAGGAGACGAAGAAGATCACGCTGGGCTATCAGGAGGCCTCGGTCCCGTTCAGCTATCTCGACGGCAACCAGAAGCCGGTCGGCTTTGCCATGGATATCTGTCTCAGGATCGTCGACGCCGCGAAACGGGAGCTCGGCATGCCCGACATCGCCATCGACACTCTCGCGGTGACGTCGTCGAATCGGATTCCGCTGATGGTGAACGGCACGCTCGATCTGCATTGTTCGGCGACCACCAACAATGCCGATCGCCAGAAACAGGTCGCCTTCACCAACACGCATTTCCTCAGCGCGACGCGGTTCGCGGCGAAGAAAGCCGCGAAGATCAACACCATCGACGATCTCAAGGGCAAGGCCGTCACCGCAGTGGCCGGATCGGTCAACCTGACGCAGCTCGCCAAGGTCAATACCGAGCGCAATCTCGGCATCAACGTGATGCCGGCCAAGGACCAGGCCGAGGCCTTCCTGCTGCTGGAGACCGACCGCGCCCAGGCCTACGCACTCGATGACGTGCAGCTCGCGGTTGCGATTGCGCGTTCGAAGGAGCCGCAGCTCTACATGATCAGCGAGGAGGCGTTCTCGAAGCCGGAGCCTTACGGGATCATGCTGCGGCGGGAGGATGCGCCGTTTAAGGCACTCGCCGATCGCGCCACCGCGGAGCTTTATGCAAGCCCCGAGATCGAGGTGCTCTACAAGAAATGGCTGCAATCGCCAACGCCACCGAACGGACTCAACTACAACGTTCCGATGTCACCGGCCTTGCGCAACGCGTTCAAAAGGCCGAGCTCGAGCGCCGATCCTGATGTTTATGTGGTGAACTGAGGCGAGGGCAGCTTTCACCTCTCCCGTAAGAAGAGGTGAAGACAGTGCGCCTGGCTGAGGATCAGCTCGCCAGCGAGCGCTGATATATCGCGACGTTCCGCGACGGTGGAGGTATTGGACTAACGCAGCGAGCAGATGGATCACGCTTGGCTTGGGGAAAACCAGCAACAAGCGTTTCAATGCCAAATCGTAGGGCTAATCCTGATTGGCGTATGTGAGTCGGAGAAGCTGTATGGGCGTTTGGTTTTTAGTCCTAGCAGCCTGCGTCGTCGGCACGTTGCTCCTTTTGGCATTCTGCCGATAGGGCCGACAGCGGATGCACTTGTTGCTGCGAGGCATCAGCGAGCCGCTGAATAGCGGTTCCAGGCCCGATCGCTTTTGACTGTGCATGGATGAGCGCGTTCACTTCCGGGATTGGAGGCGGACGTGAGTTGGTTGTTTGCGTTTCTCATTGCGGCGAGCGCAGTCGTTCTGATCGCTCATGCGATTGATGCGATGCGTTCCTGATATTCGCGGCGGTTCGGGTCGCTTGCTATGCAAGCGACGAGTGTCAATTCGAGGAACTTGACCTGTAGGTCAAGGTTGTCACAGCGGGAGGAATACGATCATGCTTGCATTCTATCTGCCGATTATAATCTTCGGAGCGATACTCGAAGGAATTTCGAAGCAGCGCGCATCTGCATCCATCCAGGAACCGCCAAGCGTCGATTAGACTGCGATCCCAATGCGTAGACCTTCGGTGCGCGCCAGCGGCTTCAGCTCCTCGACGGCTAGACCTTCCACGGTCCAAGTTCTTCGGCCTCGCGATAGAAGCGCTCCTCGTTCGGATAGATGTGCCGGTCCATGAAGCTCTCGAGCTTGCGATTGAGCTCGACGGCTTTTGGCGACATCGGGTAGAGCATCTTTCGTCTCCTTGATCGGTGGACGTCGGCTGGATCAGCCGATTTCGAGATAATCGGGCCCCGGAAGCTTGGGGAAAGGCGCGGTCGGCAACGTCTGGTACCAGAACGCGACCGAGGCGATGTCATCCTGCAATGGCAGGTATTTCGCCTCCGTGACGCCCGGCAGCCAGCCGAGCGCCTGGATGGTCACGCGCAGGTCGGAGCGGAAGCGCACGGGATCGGGGATGTGCCAGCGATATAGGCCGAAGCGCTGTTGCGACTTGTAGACACCGTCGGGGCGGATCACCTGCGGCAGGCCGGCATAGGGCGTCGTGAACTCCTGGTAGCGCGATCGCTGCGCCGGTCCTTGGCCGGAATGGGCGACATAGGGATCGAAATTGTAGGCGCCGCAGAAATAGTCCTCAGTGCCGGTGCCGCAAATCGTCGGGAATGCGCTGTCGCCGTCGATGTAGAATTTGATCTCGCCTTCGCCCCACCAGCCATTGTTGTTGACGCCCCAGGCCATGTAGGTGCCGACGTAATGGCCGGCGCCGCTGATGCCGTCGAGGATGGTATAGACTTCCTTGTACGGCAGCGGATTGGTGCGCCTGAACTGGGCATGGAAATAGGCGCAATCCTCGGGGACGTCGGTCAGGGTGTAGTTGATCTGGTAGTAGGCGGTGAGCTGCTCCTCGCTGCGGTTCTCCAGCGTGACGCGCGCGCGCCTGCGGAACGGCATCTCCCAGTAGCAGTTGAAGGCGCGCCCGGGATTGACGCAGACAGCGAGCGAGGACACCTGCGCAAACTCTTCCCATCCGCAGGCGAAGAAATCGCCGGCTGGGCATTCGACGCTCGGCAGCGTTTGATCATCCCAATATACGCGCAGGATCGAGTGACGCAGGCGTCCGCGCGCCAGCGTCATCCAGATCTGCTGGACTGCGCCCTGGCCTTCGATGTCGGCCAGCGTGAAGGTCGCGCCGGGCTCGATGACGACGTAGGGCGAGACCTTCCAGCCCTGGCCGAGATCGCGGGCCTGACGCGCAGCGGGGCCGTCGACGGACATGCCGCCCTTACCCTTCTCGCCGGTAAAGTTCTCGGGGCTGATTGAGCGCGTCTGCGCATGCGACAGCCGCGAGAGATTGCCGAGATGCAGGCCCAATCCGGAAAACGCCATGGGATCCTCGATGAGGGGTTAGCGACACCCGGATATATCGCCTGCGGATTAACCAAAAGGTGAAGACCGCGCACGGAATGAACCCAGGCCTGATCGGCCATCGGTTCAAGCGACGCGGTATTCCCTGAACTTTTCGCGCAGCGCGGATTTGAGCACCTTGCCGGTGCCGGTCATCGGGAATTCGTCCAAAAATTCGACCGCGTCCGGCAGGCACCAGCTCGCAATCTTGGGGCGCATGTGGTCGAGCAGGGCCTTGCCGTCGACGGTCGCGCCCTTCTTGCGGACGACGAGGAGCAGGGGACGCTCCTGCCACTTCTCGTGCGATATCGCCACCACGGCGGCCTGAAGCACATCGGGATGAGACAAGGCGACGTCCTCGAGCTGGATTGAGGAGATCCATTCGCCGCCGGACTTGATCACGTCTTTGGAGCGATCGGTCAACGTGACGTGGCCTTGACTGTCGATCACCGCCATGTCGCCAGTGATCAGCCAGCCGTCGCGGTCGAGGCCTTCGTCGAGCTTCATGTAGCCGGAGGCGACCCAGGGGCCGCGAGCGCGCAGATGGCCGACGGTCTTGCCGTCGCGCGGCAATTCATTTCCGGCATCATCGACGATGCGCAAGGTGGTGCCGAAGCAGGCGCGGCCGGACACCTGGCGCCGGTCGAACTTCTGCTTGTCGCTGAGGTGCTCCGAGCCCGGCCGCAGGCCCGGCATCGAGCAGCCCAAGGCCTCGGTCATGCCCCAGGCCTGGACGTAGTCGATATTGTAGTCGCGCTTGAGCTTCTCGACCATCGCGCGCGGCGGCGCCGAACCCGACGATAACGTTGCGCGCAGCGTCGAGAATTTGTTGCCGGTGCGCCCGAGCCAGTCGAGCAGGATCAGCCAGAAGCTCGGCACGCCCGCCGACAGCGTCACCTTCTCGCCTTCGAGCAACTCATAGAGCTTGTCGGGCTCGTAATTGCGGCCGGGCAGCACCAGCTTGGAGCCGGTATAGGGCGCGGTGAACGGCATGTTCCAGCCGTTGCCGTGAAACAGCGGCGCCATCGGCATCATCACCTCGCGCACGCCTTCGACATGGCCCGGCAGGAAGTCGAAACTGCAGCAGGTCATGGTCTGCAAGATCGCGGCGCGGTGCGAATAGATCACGCCCTTGGGATTACCGGTCGTGCCCGACGTGTAGCAGATGGTGGAGGCGGACTTTTCGTCGAACTCGGGCCAGGCGAAGCTGGCTTCGTTCTCCTTGTCCAGAAGCTCTTCATAGCAACGGAGGTTCGGCAGCTTCGTCTCCGGCATCCGTTCGCGCGAGGACATCACGACGTAGGCCTCGATCGTCGATAGTTGCGGCGCGATCGCCTCGACGATCGGCAGCGTGGCACGGTCGATGAACAGCAGGCGGTCTTCGGCGTGATTGATGATGTAAACGAGCTGTTCCGGAAACAGCCGCGGGTTGACGGTGTGCAGCACATAGCCCATGCCCGGAGCGGCATAGAACATCTCGAAATGGCGGTGCGTGTTCCAGGCCAGCGTGCCGACGCGGTCGCCCTTCTTCATGCCGAGCCGCTTCAAGCCCAGCGCCATGCGCTTGATGCGCGGATGGGCATCAGCATAGGTGTAACGATGGATGTCGCCTTCGATCTCGCGCGCGACGATCTCGGCCTCGCCGTGGTAGTCGGCGGCATACTGGATCAGGCCGCTGATCAGGAGCGGCATGTCCATCATCAACCCCTGCATGGTCTCCTCCACAGCCACGTCGTTGCATGGCCTACGCTTGTGATTGCGCGCGAGGTTAACGGAACGCCGCGCGACGTTCACGCAAAAAAGAAGGCGCGTGATTGCATGCCGCACTTTTTCAGGGCTAACTTCAAGCGAACGGCCGGCGAAGTGGTGTTTGCCGTGGAGGAGACGAATGTCAGCGGAAAAACACAAGACCGGTGCGGCGAAGGAATCTAGCGTCGATATCTCCGCCCTCCGTGCGCGCTATCGCGACGAGCGCGACCGCCGTTTGCGCAGCGAAGGCAAGGCACAATATGTCGAGGTGACCGGCGATTTCGCTCGCTATCTCGACGATCCCTGGGCCGATCCCTGCCTCACACGCGCACCTGTCAGCGAAGCGACCGAAGTTCTCGTCGTCGGTGGCGGCTTCGGCGGCCTCTTGTGCGGTGCGCGCCTTCGCGAGGCCGGCGTTGACGATTTCCGGATCGTGGAAAAGGCCGCCGATTTCGGCGGCACCTGGTACTGGAATCGCTACCCCGGAGCTGCTTGCGATACCGAAAGCTACATCTACCTGCCGCTCCTGGAGGAGACCGGCTACATGCCGGTGCGCAAATACGCGCGCGCTCCGGAGATCTACGAGCACTCCCGCCGCATCGGTCGTCATTTTGATCTCTACGCGCGTGCGCTGTTTCAGACGATCATCTCACGGATGGAATGGCAGGAGCAGGAGGCGCGCTGGCTGGTCGAGACTGATCGTGGCGATCGCATCTGCGCGCGCTTCGTCATTCTCGCCGGCGGTCCGCTGAGCCGGCCGAAGCTGCCCGGCATTCCCGGCATCGAGACGTTCAAAGGCCACAGCTTTCACACCAGCCGCTGGGACTACGCGTATACTGGCGGCACTGCAGAGGGCGATCTCACCGGCCTCGCTGACAAGCGCGTCGGGATCATCGGCACCGGCGCAACCGCCGTGCAATGCGTGCCGCATCTCGGGCGCTCGGCAAAGGCGCTTTACGTTTTCCAGCGCACACCGTCCGCTATCGGCGTTCGCGACGACCGTCCGACGGATCAAGCCTGGGCGCAAAGCCTCAAGCCCGGCTGGCAGCGCGAGCGCATGGACAATTTCACCGCGGTCATCTCCGGCGAACCGGTCGAACGGGATCTGGTCCAGGACGGTTGGACCGGGCTGCTCGGCGAGATCCTGCTGGCGCCGCGCCGCCAGCCCCAGCCGGTGACCTCGCTGGAAGAGGCACTCAGGGTGATCGAGCAGGCCGACTACCGCAAGATGGAGGAGATCCGCGCCCGCGTCGATACGATCGTGCAGGATGAGGCGGCCGCGGCGGCGCTCAAACCCTGGTACAAGGCATTCTGCAAGCGGCCGTGCTTCCACGACGAATATCTCGACACCTTCAACCGTCCCAACGTGCATCTCGTCGACACCAAAGGGCAGGGCGTCGAGTGCATCACCGAGAATGCGGTCGTGGTCGACGGTAAGGCCTACGAGCTCGATTGCCTGATCTATGCCAGCGGCTTCGAAGTCGGCACTGATTACGCCCGCCGCATGGGTTTTGAGGTCTATGGCCGCGATGGCGTCAGCCTGTCCGAGCGCTGGCGCGACGGCGTCAAGACGCTGCACGGCTTCTATAGCCGCGGCTTCCCGAATTGTTTCCTGATCGTCACGGTGCAGGCCGGTCAGAGCGCCAATTTTCCGCACATCATCGACGAGCAGTCGCAGCACATTGCCTATGTGATCGCAGAAGTGCGCAGGCGCAAGGCGCGAACCCTGGAGCCGACGCTCGCCGCCGAGAAGGCCTGGGTCGACGAAGTCGTCAAGGCCGCGCTCGGCCGGCAGACCTATCTCGCCGAATGCACGCCCGGCTACTACAATAATGAAGGCGTGTTCGATCCGATCGCGGCAAGAAACAGCCAATATTGGCGCGGGCCGGTGGCATTCCTGCGGCTGCTCGACACATGGCGGAAGGAGGGTAATCTGGCCGGGCTGGACTTGTCCTATGATCGCGCCATGGAGTCGGCGCCTCCGAGCGGGTAAGATTGCGCCGCAGATCGGTACAGGACGGGAGATAGTGGATATGATCAGGGGCAGGGCTGTTGCGGGGGCGGCTTTTGGCGCGATGGTGCTGCTTGGTTGCCTGGCACCTACGGTCGAGGCTGCGCAATGCGGCAGCTCGCCGGCGGGCTTCGAGGCCTGGAAGCGCGAGTTCAGTCAGGAGGCGCAGGGCAAAGGCATTGGCCCCACCGCGCTTTCGGCCTTAATGCAGACCAATTATGCCAGCGCCACCATCGCCGCCGATCGCGGCCAGCGCAGCTTTTCCCTGACGCTCGACCAGTTCCTTGCCAAGCGCGGCGCCGCCACCATCGTTGCCAAAGGCAGGCAGCTCAAGCAGTCGCAGGCCGCCTTGTTCGCCTCGATCCAGCAGCGCTACGGGGTGCCGCCCGGGCCGCTGATCGCGATCTGGGGCATGGAGACCGGTTTCGGCAGCCAGCGCGGCAACCAGAACATGCTGTCGTCGATCGCGACCCTCGCCTACGACTGCCGCCGTCCCGAATTCTTCACCGACCAGCTGTATGCCGCCTTGAAGCTGATCGACCGCGGCACGCTTTCGGGATCGACCCGGGGCTCCATGCATGGCGAGGTCGGCCAGACCCAGTTCATGCCCAAGAACATCCTGGCCTATGGCACCGGCAATCTCGAGGTGGCTGCCAACGCACTGAATTCGACGGCGAATTTCCTCAAAGCCCATGGTTGGCGCGCAGGAGCCGGTTACCAGCCGGGCGAGCCGAACTTCGCCGCCATCGAGGCTTGGAATGCTGCCGGCGTCTATCAGAAAGCGATCGCGCTGATGGGCCGGCAGATCGATGAGGGAGGAGGGGCGGCAGCATTGCGCTAAGCCGTTCAGCAAGGCGTGATGCGTCGATGCGAGAAAGTTGTTGCCATCAGGAACTGAGGGCACGAGGTTTGCTTTGATCAGGTTCAGGGGTGGGCATGAGGAGACTCAATATGGCAACCCAGATCGTGATGGACCAGACCGGCGATACACGCCACGAGTTTGATCCTGGCAATGCCGAAGCGCTGGCGCGAGCCGAACGGCGCTTTCGGGAGCTGACCGGAGCCGGCTTCACTGCGGCGCTGCGAACCGGGCCCGGCGAGGTCACCCGTATCAGATCGTTCGACCCGACCGCGGAAGAAACGCTATTCTATCCGCGCCTGGTTGGCGGTTGATCTGAGCTGCTCATGATTGCGGCAGTTTGGCTCCGCGCGCCGGCGCGTGCGCGTCTGCATGCGCTGCGTGAACTCTATCGGCGCTTCTTCGGCGAGAACACGCCGGATGCCCGTGGCCGCCGGCTGCTCTCCGAATGGCTGTCGCCCGCACAATGCGCGCAATTCGAGGAGCACCGGTATTTCGACGTCGTCGGCTGCGACACCGGCAAGACCTATCGCATTCATTACGGCACTGCCGCCAACGTCCACGAAATCGACGGTGAAGGCCGAGCGACCATGGGGTGGTGCTTCGTCCCGTCAGGCTTCCTCGTCCCCGGCGACGTGATGCTGGCGCAGAAGATCGCCCTTGAGACCGACGAAAGGGGAGCGCTTGCGCTCGCCAATCGGTTTCCGCCGGCAACGCATTCGGAGCACTTCTACCGGCGCCCATTCTAGCGCCGGAAGGACATGGATGCGCCTGATGCTCACCTCTCCCCAACGCGGCGAGGTGAAGTAAGCTTGACGATGTCGGTCAGGAGTGCGTGGTGCGGTAGGCATCCAGCGCATGCGCAGCGAAGACGCCAACACTGCAAAGGGCAAGCAGGGCAGAGATCAGCTCGATCATAGCACGTCCTCCCCCAGCGGCTGGGCGACGAGATTCTGGCAGCATGAATATTCGTAGATCAGGTCGAAGAGGAATTGCATGGTGGCCGTCCCTGTATTTATTTTGACAACCACTTAACCGGCCATCTGTTTCAGGCATGTTTCGTCGCATCGGGAAAGGGGTTTCGCCGGGAACCCCCGGGGCCGGTTTGTGCGCTGCGGTCCCGCTATTGCTCAAGCCTTTGAACCGTGACTTCGCAGGCGGTGCATCAGATTGCGAGGCAAAATCATGGCGCAGGTCGAATGGTTCGACGATCTCTCGGTCGGAATGCGGTTCAGATCACCGGAGGTCGAGGTCACCGAGGCCGACATCAAGCGGTTCGCTGCCGAATTTGATCCGCAGCCGATGCATCTCGACCACGAGGCCGCCAAGGAGACCCTGTTCAGGGGGCTCGCTGCCTCGGGATGGCACACCGCCGCAATTGCCATGAATCTTGCGATCCAGACCCGACCTTTTGGTCCGCATCCGCTCATCGGCGCGGGCGTCGATGGCCTGCGCTGGACGATTCCGGTGCGGCCCAATGACCGCCTCCATCTGGTCGGGGAGGTCATGAACCTGACGCCTTCGAAGTCGAAGCCGCAGGGCATCGCGTTGGTGAAGTGGACGATGTTCAATCAGAACGATGAGGAGGTTTACACCTTCACCCCGATCGCGATCGTGCCGCGGCGGAGCTGAGGCCGCCGGCGTCACCATTGACCTCACGCCGCGCCGGAGATGCTTCCGGGCGGCCGGCAGAGGTGGTCACCTCGGCCCCGGGGAAGAGCTGGAGGCAGAGATGAAACGGTTCCTTTTCGCAACTAGCTTGCTCGCGGGTGCCTTGAGCACCGGCGCGGCGCCCGCGCAACAATCCAGGGCGGGCGACTGGACCATCGAGAAGCGTACGCAGGATACCCATTGCAACGCGAGCCGGGGCTACAAGGATAAGGACGACGAGGACCGCGACTACGTCATCGTGATCACCTATTCCGACAAGGCCATCGTGATCGTCATGATCTACGACGGCTGGGAATGGGACAAAATCGGCGAGATCCTCCGGGCCGACGTCGGCACCGATGACGCCGACATCATGAAGAAGGCGAAGTGGGAGGTCATGGACAAGACCACCGTGCGCGGCATCTTCGAATACGATCAGTCGATCATGGACCGGCTGTCGAAGGCCAAGCGTCCCGCGCTCGATTTCGAGGACGATGAGGATGACAGCATCGAGATGCAGATCCCGCGGGCCGGCGAAGCGCTGGCGGCGTTGAAGTTCTGCGAGGAGAACAGGAAGTAGAGACCTGATACCGGCAAAGAGCCGGCGAGCCTGCTGATGATGGCGTGCAGCATCGGCGTGCAGGCCACCCATTTGTGGGCGCTCCGGCGCAATATTCGGTCGGCGAAGGTCTTCGTCGACTTGGCGATCAGCCTGCCGGCCTGGTTCGCGGGATCTGGGCTCGGTGTGATCGCGTCCACCGCGTCAACGAGACGGTCTTTCGCAAGACCGTGCTCGTTCTGTTGCTGGTATCGGGGATTTCCTTGATCTAGTGCCCCAAACCCTGAACCGGTGCCGCGCTGGTGTCGCTGCCGTGATGCGTCAGCGGCTTCATGCCGGTGACGGTGCGTAGCAGCACATAGAACACCGGCGTCAGGAACAGGCCGAACACGGTGACGCCGATCATGCCGGAGAACACGGCAACGCCCATGGCGCGCCGCATCTCCGAGCCCGCGCCGGTGGAGAGCACCAGTGGCAGCACACCCATGATGAACGCCATCGACGTCATCAGGATCGGGCGCAGCCGTAGCCGGCTCGCCTCGATCGCGGCGCGGAGCGGCGTGCGGCCTGCGAACTCGAGCTCGCGCGCGAATTCGACGATCAGGATCGCGTTCTTGGCCGAGAGGCCCACGAGGACGATCAGGCCGATCTGGGTGAAGACGTTGTTGTCGCCCTTCGAAATCCAGACCCCGAACATCGCGGCCAGCAGGCCCATCGGCACGATCATGATGATCGAGAGCGGCAAGGTCAGGCTCTCATAGAGTGCGGCCAGCACCAGGAACACGAGCAGAATGGCCAGCGGAAACACCCAGACGCCGGAATTGCCGGCGATGAACTCCTGATAAGTCAGATCGGTCCATTCGAAGGCAAAGCCCGGCGGCAGCACTTCCGCGGCGATCCGCGTCGCCGCCTCCTGCGCCTGGCCGGAGGAGAAGCCGGGAGCGGCGGCCGCATTGATGTCGGAGGACAGGAAGCCGTTGTAGCGGATCGCGCGCTCCGGCCCCGCGCTCTGGCGGATCGTGAGCAGCGCCGACAACGGCACCATGTCGCCCGAGGACGAGCGCACCTTCAACTGCCTGATGTCGTCGGCGCGAGCGCGGAACGGCGCGTCAGCCTGCACGCGGACGGAATAAGTGCGGCCGAACTTGTTGAAGTCATTGACGTAGTAGGAACCGAGGTAAATCTGAAGCGTGTTGAACACCTCCGTCACGGGCACGCCCAATTGGAGCGCCTTGGTGCGGTCGATGTCGGCGAACAGCTGGGGCACGTTGACCTGGAAGCTCGAGAACACGCCGGCGATCTCCGGGGCCTTCTGCATCGCCGCCATGAACGCCTTGGTCGCCTCGTTCAGCGCCTCATAGCCGAGACCGGCACGGTCCTCGATCTGGAGCTTGAAGCCGCCGATGGTGCCGAGACCATTGACCGGCGGCGGCGGGAACATGGCGATAAAGGCTTCCTGAATCCCCGCATATTTCTTGTTCAGATCGGCCGCGATGGCGGGGCCGCTGAGCGAAGGGTCCTTGCGCTCGTCGAACGGCTTGAGGGTCGAGAACACGATGCCGGCATTGGAAGAGTTGGTGAAGCCGGAGATCGACAGGCCCGGGAAGGCGACCGAGCTCTCGACACCGGGCTGGGTCAGCGCGATGTCACTCATCTTGCGGATCACCTCTTCGGTGCGGTCGAGGGTGGCACCATCGGGCAGGCGGGCGAAGCCAACCAGATATTGCTTGTCCTGGCCCGGCACGAAGCCGCTCGGCACCTGCTGAAACAAGAGGGCGGTGAGGCCGACCAGGACCACGTAGAGGCCCATCACCGCGGCCTTGCCCGAGATCACTCTGGTGACGCTGCCGCTGTAATTCTCCGAGGAGCGCGTAAAACCCTTGTTGAAGCCGCGGAAGAACCAGCCGAGCGTCTTTTCGAGGATCAGCGTCAGCTTGTCTTTCGGTTCGTTATGGCCTTTCAGCAGCAGCGCCGACAAGGCCGGGGACAGTGTCAGCGAGTTGACCGCGGAGATCACGGTCGAGATCGCGATCGTCAACGCGAACTGCTTGTAGAACTGCCCGGTCAGGCCGGAGATGAAGGCGAGCGGCACGAACACCGCGACCAGCACCAGCGCGATCGCGATGATCGGGCCGGAGACCTCACGCATCGCCTGATAGGTGGCATCGCGCGGCGATAGCCCCGCCTCGATATTGCGCTCGACGTTCTCGACCACGACGATGGCGTCGTCGACGACGATGCCGATCGCGAGCACCAGGCCAAACAGGCTGAGCGCGTTGATGGAGAAGCCGAACACATGCATCACTGCGAATGTGCCGACGATCGACACCGGCACGGCCAGAAGCGGGATGATCGAGGCGCGCCAAGTCTGGAGGAACAGGATCACGACCAGCACCACCAGCGCAATGGCCTCCAGCAGCGTGTGGATGACCGCTTCGATCGACGAGCGCACGAACTGGGTCGGGTCGTAGACGATCTGATAGGACACGCCCTCGGGCATGTTCTTCTTGATCTCGGCCATGGTGGCGCGGACGTGGTCGGAGATCTCAAGCGCGTTGGAGCCCGGCGCCTGGAAGATCGGGATCGCGACCGCCTGCTTGTTGTCGAGCAGCGAGCGCAGCCCGTATTCGGACGCGCCAAGCTCGATGCGAGCGACGTCGCGTAAGCGCACCACTTCACCACGCGCGCCAGTCTTGACCACGATGTCGCCGAACTGTTCTTCGTTCGCGAGCCGCCCTTCGGCATTGACGGAGAGCTGGAGATCGATGCCCTTGACGTTCGGGGAGGAGCCGACGACGCCGGCGGCGGCTTCGACGTTCTGCGCCTGGATCGCCCTCACGATGTCGCTCGCAGTCAGGCCATGCTCGGCGGCCTTCTGCGGATCGACCCAGACCCGCATCGAATAATCGCCGGCACCATAGAGCTGCACGTCGCCAACGCCGTCAATCCGCGCGAGCCGGTCCTTGACGTTGAGCACCGCGTAGTTGCGCAAATACGTCATGTCGTAGCGGCCGTTCGGCGACAGCAGGTGCACGACCATGGTGAGGTCGGGCGACGATTTCTTGGTGATGATGCCGAGCTGGCGCACGACGGCGGGCAGGCGCGGTTCGGCCTGCTGCACGCGGTTCTGCACCAGCTGCGTTGCCTTGTCGGGGTCGGTGCCGAGGCGGAACGTCACCGTCAGCGTCATCGCGCCGTCAGTGGTCGCCTGGCTCGACATGTAGAGCATGTTCTCGACGCCGTTGATCTGCTCCTCGATCGGCGTCGCCACCGTCTCCGCGATCACCTTGGGGTTGGCGCCGGGATAGGTCGCGCGTACCACGACGGACGGGGGCACGACATCGGGATATTCCGAGATCGGCATCGCGAACAGCGAGATCAGGCCGGCAAGGAAGATCAGGACCGACAGCACGCCGGCAAAAATAGGACGATCGATGAAGAATTTTGAAAGATTCATGGCTTTGCCCCTGGGCAATGTCTTCCCGCGTCTCCGACCCCCTCCGCCGTCATTCCGGGGCGCGAGCGAAGCCCGCGATCCCGGAATCTGAAGGTGAGATGGTCGGAGTTTCAAAATGTCGAGATTCTCAGGTGCGCGCGTGCGCACCGTAGTTCGTGCTACGCGCACCCCGGAATGACAGACACTAGCGTTGCACCACGTCCTGGTTGCTGTGGTTGGATGCCTGCTGCGGCCCTCGCGCGCCCATCGCTGCCACCTCCGTCTTGAGCAGGGCGCCGGGACGCACGCGCTGCAAGCCATTGACGACGACGCGGTCGCCGGGCTTCAGGCCCGAGGTGACGACGCGGAGCCCATCGACGGCGCCGCCGAGCGTGACCGGCCGGTAGACCGCGCGGCTGTCGTCACCGACCGCCATCACGAACTTCTTGTCCTGGTCGGTGCCGATCGCGCGCTCGTCGATCATGACCAGCGTCTGCTGCTTCGGTTGCCCCATGCGCACTCGGGCGAACTGGCCGGGGATGAGACGGCCGTCCTCGTTGGGGAAAACCGCGCGGACGCGGATGGTGCCGCTCTGACCGTTGACCTGGTTGTCGATCAGCTGGATGTGGCCCTTCGCCGAGAGGCCGCCGGAGGTCGTCATCTCCACCGGGATCTGGTCGAGCTTGCCGCGTTGGCCGGAGCCGTCTGCAATGGAATTCAGCGCGCGCAGCACCACCTCTTCGTCCGCGTCGAACGAGGCGTAGATCGGATTGACCGAGACCAGCGAGGTCAGCACGGGAGAGGCGGTGCCGGCGGCGACGAGATTGCCGACCGTGACCTCGATCTTGCCGACGCGGCCGTCCACAGGCGCGCGCACCTCGGTGTAGCCGAGATTGAGCTTTGCGGTCTGCAGCGTTGCCTCGGCCGCCTTCACGTTGGCAATCGCTTCACGACTGGCATTCTCGCGCTGGTCGTAGTCGCGCCGCGTCACCACGGCGTTGCCGACCAGCTGCGCGCCGCGCTCGAGCTCGCTCTGGGTAAAGACAACGCGCGCCTTGGCGGCTTCGAGCTGGGCGTTGGCCTTGTCGACCTCCGCCGCGTAAGGCGCCGGATCAATCTTGAACAGCACGTCGCCGGCCTTCACCAACGCACCTTCCGTGAAATTGGTCGACAGGATCGCCCCCGCGACGCGGGGGCGCAGCTCGACTCGGTGGATGGCCTCCAGCCGGCCGGAGAAATCGTCCCACAGCACAGTTTGCCGCGGCTCGATCATCGCGACGGTGACGGAAACGGCTTGTTCGGCTGCGGCCGCCGGTGCGGTCGCTTGCGCCGCGTGAAAGTAGCGGCCGGTCGCGATCGAGCCGGCGGCGGCGAGGGCGCCTACGATGGCGACGCCACCGAGGAGGCGGCGGAAACGGCCGGTGCGGGCGGTATTTTGGGAGGGGTGCATTTGCGCGCTCCAGATATGTAGTGTTCACTACAGATGTGGAGCTGGATGCCGCAGTGCAAGATACTTATGTATCATTCACGAAGAAAATTGTACGTCGATACCGCGACGATTGGAAGACACAAGAAAAAGAAAGCCAGAACAACTAGATAAGATCAGGCGTTAGGTCACTACAGGGCGCCAATTCCGAGGAGACAGGCACATGGGCATGGGACGCCCCCGCGAATTCGACGCCGAGACGGCGTTGGATCAGGCGATGGAAGTGTTTTGGCGCCATGGTTATGAGGGCGCGACCATTGCCCAGCTCACCGAGGCCATGGGCATCAATCCGCCGAGTCTCTACGCCTGCTTCGGCAACAAGGAAGGCCTGCTGAAGGCCGCGCTCGACCGCTACACCAAATTGCGCGCCGTCTGGATGGACGAGGTGGTCGCGGCACCCACCGCCCGCGCCGTCGCCGAGCGGATGCTGATGGGCATCGCCGACAAGCAGACCGATCCGGCGAATCCGCCCGGCTGCCTGCTGGTGCAAGGCGGCATCGCCTGCGGTACGGGCTCCGAGAACGTCCCGTTCGAGCTCGCCGCCCGCCGCGCCCAGAACGAAGACCAGCTCCACGACCGCTTTGTTCGCGCCAAAGCCGAAGGTGATCTGAAGGAAAGCGCCGATCCCGCCGCGCTCGCGCGCTACGTCTCCGCCGTCGCGGTCGGCATGGGCGTGATGGCGTCCTCGGGCGCGGAACGCGAGGCGCTGCGGCAGGTGGCAAGTGTCGCCGTACAGGCGGTCGAGGCGCAGTCGGAGCGAGAGTAGAGGCGAGCGGGACGGCTCTGTGGTGAACGTCGATCTGTCCGCGCGACAGCGAGCGAGATTGCAGAACGGCCACTTAGCTCAGGTCGTGTAGGTCCTTTCCAAGCGGCGGTGTCAGATGAAACGTCGAGAATACGACTTCTAGCCCTGCCCGTTCCGGTGTGCAGGCCATGGGCCCCACAAGATAGGAGCTCGCTGCCGGAAACGGTGCTAGCCGCATCAGAGGCCAGTACTTGCCGTCGGCCGAAACTTGCAAACGAAGGACGCCGTTGGCGACGGTCGCGCGCACCCAAAAATCGCCAGCATCATGCTCATAGGATGCCGTGGCCCAGTCCGATCGCTCGTTGGTTAACACGCTCGCGAGCATGGCGCGGTCGTCCGAGAGTTCGATCCCGGCCTTGACCCAATGCTCCGCGTCGACGCGCACCATGATGCCCGCCTGATCGTAGAGCGCCTGGAAGTCGCCCTGAACGCGTAAACTGGCGGTGAATGCTTCGCCGGTTGGAAAGCCCAGGAAATGCCCGCTGTCGCGATTAAAGCCATAGTGGGTCTCGCGCCAGAAGTCGGTGCCTTTGTCAGTGATGATCTTTAGGCTCTCGCCCTCAGCCGTCCATCGTTCCGGTTCATTCAGCCACACACCGTCGGTTCTGCGGAGAGTCATCTCTAACCTCGATTGCCGACGCCTGCCGGACTCAATCCATCTGCCGGACAAGCGTGGCGTTGTGCAAACCGAGATCGAGCGCGGATTAAATGCGCTGCCTCGCGTCTTCGACAATTGACCTGATGTCGAAGCGCGCGCGTTCGAAGCGGCGATGCCTTCCGAAACGTTAACGGCGTCGGCGCGATGTCGGATTTCACGATCGGCGATCATGCAAGTCTGCGCCTGTTTTGCCCGACGAGTCAAATGGCCTGGCTGAACGCTTCGGCCTGAAATTCATCAATGATTTGTACTGTGCATGGGGTTGTTTTCGCGTTTTTTGTTCTGAGCCCTCCGGCCACGGCATCAGCGGTCAAGTCTCCGCATGGATACGGTAACTCCTAAGGGTTTTTACACACAGTTCTGGCACGCTCCGTGCGTCAAGATCCGCAACCTGTATCGTCGCCTCTCGTTGCGGGCACGAAAGACGCGGCCGGCGGAGACCGAGGGGCGTGAGCCATGACTGCACCTGCTTCCGACGCCGGGCGCGCGAACGGAAGGGTCGTGCCGATCCTGCTGGGCGTCGTGCCGTTCAGCCAAATTCCAAGGACGAGCGCAGCCACGGCCTGTTCGGCGGTCTCATCAGCGCGCCCTGCCATCTCGCGGTGAGCGGCGCCATGGCGATCGCGGCGGTGCTGCCTGAAGCGACGCAGGCGCCGAGCAATTGGGTTTATCTCGGCCTCTGCACTGTTGGGGGCACGCTGCCTGCGATCGCGCTGCCCTCAGCGGGCCACGCCACACAGACTTAGAGGAAGGAACCAAATCATGACCTCCGTCGGTATTCGCGGCACGTTCTTCGACTTCGTCGACGATCCCTGGAGGCACATCGGCAACGAGCAGGCCGCCGCGCGCTTTCACCAGGACGGCCTCATGGTCGTCACCGACGGCGTCATCAAGGCGTTCGGCCCGTATGACAAGATTGCCGCCGCGCATCCGGGCGTGCAGATCACCCATATCGAGGACCGCATCATCGTCCCGGGCTTCATCGACGGCCACATCCATCTGCCGCAGACCCGGGTGCTCGGCGCCTATGGCGAACAACTGCTGCCGTGGCTGCAGATGTGGATCTATCCGGAAGAGCTCAAATACAAGGACCGCAACTATGCCCGCGAGGGCGTGAAGCGCTTCCTCGATGCGCTGCTGGCCTCCGGCACCACGACGTGCCAGGCGTTCACGAGCTCGTCGCCAGTGTCGACCGAGGAGCTGTTCGAGGAGGCAGCCCGCCGCAACATGCGTGTGATCGCGGGCCTCACCGGCATCGATCGCAACGCCCCGGCTGACTATGTCGACACGCCCGAGAACTTCTATCGCGACAGCAAGCGGCTGATCGCGCAGTACCACAACAAGGGCCGCAACCTCTATGCCATCACGCCGCGCTTTGCCTTCGGTGCCTCGCCGGAGCTGCTGAAAGCGTGTCAGCGCCTCAAGCATGAGCATCCGGACTGCTGGGTCAACACCCACATCTCCGAGAACCCGGCCGAATGCAGCGGCGTGCTCGTCGAGCACCCGGACTGTCAGGATTATCTCGGCGTCTACGAGAAGTTCGATCTCGTCGGTCCGAAATTCTCCGGGGGCCATGGCGTGTACCTCTCGAACAACGAGTTCCGTCGCATGTCGAAGAAGGGCGCCGCGGTGGTGTTCTGCCCGTGCTCGAACCTGTTCCTCGGCAGCGGCCTGTTCCGCATTGGCCGCGCCACCGATCCGGAGCATCGCGTGAAAATGTCGTTCGGCACCGACGTCGGCGGCGGCAACCGCTTCTCCATGATCTCCGTGCTCGACGATGCCTACAAGGTCGGCATGTGCAATAACACGCTGCTCGACGGCAGCATTGATCCGGCGCGCAAGGATCTCGCTGAAGCCGAGCGCAACAAGCTCTCGCCGTATCGCGGTTTCTGGTCGATCACGCTTGGCGGTGCCGAAGGCCTCTACATCGACGACAAGCTCGGCAATTTCGAACCCGGCAAGGAGGCTGATTTCGTCGCGCTCGATCCGAACGGCGGGCAAGCCGCGCAGCCCTGGCACCAGTCGCTGATCGCCGAGGGCGGCGGGCCGCGCACGATGGACGAGGCTGCGAGCATGCTCTTCGCCGTGATGATGGTCGGCGACGATCGCTGCGTCGACGAGACCTGGGTGATGGGCAAGCGTCTCTACAAGAAGAGCTGAGGCGGCTGCTCATGAGCGCATCTCCTGATACGGCCGGACAGCCGGTCGCCCTCGTCATCCAGCGCCGCATCGCCGACGACGGCTTCGCCGCGTTCGCGCGGTGGAACGGCGAGGTCGGCGACGTGCTCAAGGCCTGGCCCGGCTTCCTCAGCCAGGAGGTGGTGCCGCCGCAACCGCCGGCGCATGTCGACTGGGTGACGATCCTGCGCTTCGCGAGCCCGGCGGCAGCCCGCGCCTGGCTTCAGAGCGATGTGCGGGCGCGGCTCATCGCGGAGGTGCAGCGCTTCTTCGTCGGTTCGGAGGATGTCCACATCCTGCCCGACACCGGCGTGCCGCGCGAGAGCGCAGTCTCTGCCGTGATCTCTTTCAAGGTGCCGGACGGACTCGAGGACGCCTTCCTCAAATGGCAGCAGCGCATTCAGGCCGCGGAGGCCGAGTTCAAGGGATTTTTGCGCCACAAGATCGAGCGACCGATTCCGGGCCTGCACGACGAATGGATCATCATCCTGTCGTTCGACTGTGATGCCAACCTCAATGCGTGGCTGGACTCGCCGTTGCGGCAGTCGCTGCTGAGGGAAGGCGAGCGCTTCAACGCCGGCATGAGCGTGAAGCGGGCGAGCTACGGCTTCAATTTCTGGTTCCCGGCCGGCAAGGCGGCGGAGCAAGGACCTGGCCTGATCTGGAAGAGCAATCTCATCGTCCTTCTGGTGCTCTATCCCGTCGTCTACCTCTGGGGCTACTTCATCAGCGCGCCGTTGATCGACAGCCACGGCGTGCCGGTCTGGCTGTCGCTCTTCGTCGGCAATCTCGTCAGCACCCAGCTGCTCGGCTGGTGGCTGGTGCCCGCCGCCTTCAAGGCGCTCGATTGGTGGATCGCGCCGAAGGCGAGGATCGGACGCCAGATCGCAGGATACGCACTCCTCGCCGCGCTCTATGCCGCGTCGATGGGCTTGTACGCGCTGCTGCTCGCATGGCATTGGGGGCGGTGAGACCGTCCACAGCTGGACACGTGAGACCATGTTCGCCCTGACATTTCTCGGAACCTCGGCCAGTGTTCCGTCGGCGGAGCGTAACCATCCGGCGCTCCTGGTCGAGGCGGCGGGCAAGCGCGTTCTGGTCGATTGCGGCGAGGGCACGCAGCGCCAGTTGCTGCGCGCTGGCGCCGGCTTTCGGCGGCTCGACCGCATCCTGCTGACGCATGCCCATCTCGATCACGTGCTCGGCATTCCCGGTCTCTTTTCAACGCTGGGGTTGCGGCAGAGCGCCGACATGATGACCGTTCATGCAGGGCAGCGCACGCTCGACCTCGTCGTCCGCCTGCTCGCAAGCCTGTGGGGCGCGGGCAGGGCGCCGATCGCGGTGGAGTTCGCGCCGCTGACCGAAGGGCAGGTCATCGATGCCGGCGCCTTCACCATCGGCTGCTTTCCGGTTCGCCATCGCGACACCGACAGTTTTGGCTTCGCCTTCCAGAGTCCCGCCCGCCGCCGTCTTCGGCCGGAGCGCCTTGCTGAGCTGGGCGTTCCAGACGGGCCGATGCGGGGAGAATTGGCTGCGGGACGAGCAGTCGTGCTCGCTGATCGAACCATCGACCCGGGAGACGTCCTGGGGCCGCCGAGCGGCGGCAGGAAGCTCATCGTGATCGGCGACACCGAAACGACCGAAGACCTCTCCAAATACGTTTCTGGCGCCGATCTGCTGGTGATCGAGGCAACGTTCCTCGATCGCGACGCATCGACCGCGCGGGACTATGGGCACCTCACTGCGCGCGATGCGGCTGCATTTGCGGCCGAAACCGGCGTCGGCCAGCTTGTGCTCACGCATCAGTCGGGCCGCTATGACGACGATGAGGTCCTTGCGGAGGCAGCCAGAATTTTTCCGAACACCCGGATAGCTGCCGACTTCGACCGCATTGCCGTCTAGCACTCGCGACGGCGTTCAGGTCGTCAATCCCGACTTGATGGCGAGGTCCTGCACCTGGCGCGTCACCTGCATCAGGCGCGGGAGCGCCTGATCGCGAAAGGCCGGCATGTCCATGCGCACCGCATCGATGGTGACGCTCAATCCCCCGATCGCGAGCCCCTGAGCGTCGAAGATCGGCGTTGCCAGCGTGCGCAGGCCGTAGGCGTTCTCGCCGTCGGAGACGGCGTGCCCCTTCTTTTTCACCTGGTCGAGTCGGGCGAGCAGGGCGTCGAGGTCGGTGAGCGTTCGCTCCGACAGCTTGACGCGCGGTCGCGACTCCAGCCGCTCGATCTGCTCGTCCCGCGCCAGATGCGCCAGCATGACATGGCCGAGCGCGGCGCTATAGGCCGGGATTCGCGTGCCCGGCCGGCGATCCATCTTGTGACGATCGAGGCCCGCGCCGACCCGTGCGAGATAGACCACGTCGCCGCCATCGAGGATGCCGAGCGAGGCCGCATCGCCGACATCAGGAACGAGGTCGCGCAGCAGCGGCTCGACGATCGGCCGCAGCGATCCGTGCGACAGCACGGTATAGCCGAGGTCGAGACAGGCAACGCCCAGGCGAAACCGGCGGCTCTGCGGAACGGCCTGAAGGTAGCCAAGTTCGATCAAGGTCTGGATCAGGCGGAATGCGGTGCCGCGATCGAGGTCGGCCCGTGCGGCAATCTCACTCAGGGTGAGCTCGAAGGCTTCGCCGGTGAAGCTCTTGAGCACGGCAAAGGCCTTGCCGACGGATGCGACGTAGTTCTTTGGATTCGTTGCGCCAGCGCCCGGTACGCGTTTCGTGGCCTTCTTTTCGACCTTGGGCACGTGCGAATGTCTCGCCATGACATGTCCCCTTGACGTGGCGGCAAGCTGATTTTACCACGGGCCAACTGCATAACAAATGTTCGCATTCCGAACAATATCGATTTAAGGATGGGAGGAAGTTTGTCGACATCATCGCTGCACCCTCATGGCGTGTTCTCCGCCGCGCTGACGCCGCTCGACGCCGAGCTCGCTCCCGATCATGCGCGCTTCGTCGCGCATTGCCGCTATCTGCTCGACCAAGGCTGCGACGGCATCGCGCTGCTCGGCACGACCGGCGAGGCGAACTCGTTCTCGGCCGCCGAGCGCATCGCGCTGCTCGAAGCGGTGGTGGCCGCCGGCATCGCGCCGCAGCGGCTTCTTCCGGGCACCGGTGTCGCCGCGCTCAGCGAGACCATCGCCTTGACGCGTCATGCGCTCTCGGTCGGCGTCGACACCGTGGTGATGCTGCCGCCGTTCTACTACAAGGGCGTCACCGACGACGGCATTTTCGCATCCTACAGTGAGGTCGTGCAGCGCATCGGCGATGCCAGGCTCAGGATCGTGCTCTATCACATCCCGCAGATGTCAGCGCAGCCGATCTCGCATGCGCTGATCGAGCGATTGCGTGCGGCCTATCCGGCGACGTTCACCGGCATCAAGGATTCCTCCGGTGACTTCGTCAATATGACCGCGATGGTCGAGCGCTTCCCCGGCTTTTCGGTACTGGTCGGCGCCGATCCGTTGCTGCTGCCGCTGCTCCGCAAGGGTGGTGCCGGCTGCATCACCGCGACCTCCAATCTCGTCGCGCGCGACCTTGCCTATGTCTATAAGCATTTTCGCGACAGCGACGACGACGCCGCCCTCAAGGCGGCGCAAGCGCGTATCGTCAAGGCGCGCGAGTTGGTTTCGCGCTTCGCACAGATGGCGTCATTGAAGGCGCTGGTGGCCGAGCGCACCGGCCATGCCGGATGGCAACGGCTACGTCCGCCGCTGGAATCCTTAGCGTCGGCCCAAGTGAAAGAGCTGCTTGCGGATGCCGCCGCATTCGCAGCCGCCGTTTAGTCGCGACGCGGCAGCGAGGCGATCCGATGTCCGACTCCTTCCAGGATGCGCTGCCCGGGCTCGCTGACATCGTCGGCGACAAGCACGTCATCCCGTCCGGACCCGACCATGAGCCCTATGTGGTGGACTGGCGCGGTCGCTATCACGGTCGCGCAATCGCGGTGGTGAAGCCCGCCTCGACCGCCGAGGTCGCCTCAATCGTCAAATACTGCGCGGCAAGGCAGCTCGCGATCGTGCCGCAGGGCGGCAACACAGGCATGTGCGGGGCCGCGACGCCGGACGATCGTGCGGGCAATGTCGTGATCCGGCTCGACCGTCTGCGGGCCGTGCGCGACGTCAGCCCGCTCGCCAACACGATCACGGTGGAAGCTGGCTGTATCCTCGCCGAGGTGCAGAACGCAGCCCGTAGCGTCGATCGCTATTTTCCCTTGAGTCTGGGTGCCGAGGGCTCCTGCCAGATCGGCGGCAACATCTCCACCAATGCCGGCGGCACGGCCGTGCTGCGCTACGGACCGACACGCGATCTGGTCCTCGGGCTCGAGGTCGTGCTGCCCGACGGGCGTGTCTTTAACGGCCTGCGCGCGCTGCGCAAGGACAACACCGGTTACGCGCTCAAGCAGCTCTTCATCGGCGCAGAAGGCACTCTCGGCATCGTCACGGCGGCGGTCCTGAAACTGTTTGCACCGCCGCGCAGCTTCGCGCTGGCGCTGCTGAAATTGCAAGGCGTCGAGCAGGCGCTCGAGATCATGCAGCGCCTGCGCGGCACAGTCGGCGACCGGCTCGGCAGCCTCGAGATCATGTCGCGCTCGCAAATCGAAGCGATTGCGCAGACCGTGCCGCATGTCACGATCCCATTCGAGCTGACGACGCCTTGGTATCTGATCGTCGAACTGACCGACACGCTCGCAGGCGTTGACCTCGACGAACCGCTCGCCACGGTGCTCGCGGCAGCGATGGAGGCCGGGCTCGCTGAAGACGTGATCTTCGCGTCCAACCTTGCGCAAGCCAAGGCGATCTGGGTGGTCAGGCACAGCGTGTCCGAAGGCAACAAGCGCAGCGGCTATGTCGTGTCGCATGACAGCGTGGTGCCGCTGGAGAGGCAGGCGGCCTTCGTGACCAATGTCGAAGCCCGGATCAAGGCCGCCGTCCCGCATGCGCGCGTCGTGATGCACGGCCATATCGGCGACGGCAACATCCACGTGATCGCCCTGATTGACCGCGCGCGTTGCCAGGATGGCGCTGCCACGGCCGCGCTGGTGGCGGAGATCAACGAGATCGTCGACGACGAGACCGCCGCGCAGGGCGGAGCCATCAGTGCCGAGCACGGCATTGGCATCACCAATTGCGGCCGCCTCGCTCGCGTTACTGATCCCCTCGACATCGAGCTGATGCGTGATATCAAGCGCTTGCTCGACCCGAATGGACTGATCAATCCGGGCAAGATCTTTAGTGCCGGAGGCGCGCGACGATGACGAGCGTCCGCCTGCTTGCCGACGATCTCTCCGGTGCACTCGACACCGCGGCGGAGTTCGTCGGTCTGTGCGGGCCGTTCGACGTCACCTGGCTACCTGCGCCTGCAGTACCGAACAGTCGGAGCCTCGCGATCGATAGCGGTACCCGCGAGCGGTCGAAAGCCAAGAGCGTCGAGATCGTTGGACGACTGGCGCCGCAGCTCCGCGGGGCGACGATCGCCTACAAGAAGGTCGATAGTCTCCTTCGTGGCGCGTGGGCGGCCGAGCTCGGCGCCTGCCTGCATAGCGGCGATTGGGCGTCCTGCGTAGTCGCGCCCGCCTTCGACTATCAGGGGCGCCGCACCGTGGATGGCCAGCAATTCGCGCGCACGCTACAAGGCGAGTGGCATCGCGTCGGCGACAATCTCCTGACCGAGCTGCGGCAGGAAGACATCGAGGCGCGGCAGGGCGGGGCCGATACGCTATCGCAGGGCGGCGTTCAGGTTTTCGATGCCGAAAGTGATATCGACCTCGATCGTATCGTCCAGATGGGACGGCGGATGCCAGGGCCTGTGCTGTGGTGCGGAAGCGGTGGGCTCGCCGGCGCGCTCGCCCGCAGCCATCGCGCCGAGGCGCCGGGCCAATTGAAGCTGCCGGTGCTGGGGCTGTTCGGCTCGGATCAGCCTGCGACTGCGTCTCAGCTGGCCGCGTGCGGCGCGGCAACCATCGCACTTGCGGAAGGCGGGAGCGCGGCGCCTGTCCGGCACAAGCTTGCCGATGACGGCGTGGCACTGGTCAAATTCGCTCTCGCCGAGGGCCTGGCCCGCGCCGAGGCGGCGCGGCGGATTGCGCGCGAAATGTCGGCACTGATCGCGGCGCTCGAACCTCCGGGCACGCTGATCGTTGCCGGCGGCGAGACCCTGAAGGCGGCGTGCGTTGCCCTTGGCGCGCATGCGCTCCAGGTGACGGGACGTATTGTGCCGGGACTGCCGCGCTCGATCTTGCAGGGCGGCCGTTTGGCCGGCGTCGACGTCATCTCGAAATCCGGTGCATTCGGACCAAGCGAGCTCTGGCGCGATCTACTCCGGGACAATCATTTGCTCAATATGGGGAGCCCGACATGACCTCTTGTCATCTTGCCATCACCATGGGTGATCCCGCCGGGATCGGGCCGGAGATCATCGTCAAGGCTTGCGTCGCGCTGAAGGACCGGATCACGAAGGGCGATCTGCGCCTGTTGATCATCGGCAGCGGCGCGGCGCTTGATGGCGCGAGAGCGGCACTCGGCGCCAATGTCGCCATTCCCGAAGTCAGTGTCGAGGACCCCGACTGGTCCAATCTCTGTTTTCTTCAGGCCGACGTCGAGGGCGACCCGATCAGGCCTGGCGTGCTCAGCGCCGATGGCGGCCGCTTTGCCTACAAAGCGATCGAGCAGGGCGTGCGCCTGACGCAGGCGGGCCGCACCGCCGCCATCGTCACGGCGCCGCTGAACAAGGAAGCGCTCAACAGGGCCGGCTATCATTTTCCTGGACATACCGAGATGCTCGCACATCTCACCGGCGTGCGCGGCTCGGTAATGCTGCTGGCCCATGGCAACATGCGCGTCAGCCATGTCTCGACCCATGTCGCGCTGGAGGACGTGCCGAAGCGCCTGACGCCGGAGCGCCTGCGCATGGTGATCGACCTCACCGATGGCGCGCTGCGCCGGCTCGGCATCGAACGGCCGAAGATCGCGATCGCTGCGCTCAACCCGCATGCCGGCGAGGGCGGTCTGTTCGGCCGGCAGGACATCGACGTCTCGGCGCCGACGATCGCCAGGGCGGTCGCCGACGGTCTCGACGTCGTCGGCCCCGTGCCTGGCGATACCATTTTCGTCAAGCTGCGCGCCGGCCAGTACGATGCTGCGGTCGCGATGTATCACGACCAGGGCCACATCCCGGTCAAGCTGCTCGGCTTCCAGGTCGATCCCGCGACCGGCCGCTGGCAGGAGCTCTCCGGCGTCAACATCACGCTAGGCCTGCCGATCATCCGCACCTCCGTCGATCACGGCACCGCCTTCGACATTGCCGGCAAGGGCATAGCCAACGAGCACAGCCTGATCGAGGCCATCGATTATGCCGAGCGGCTGGCCGCAGGCGCTTCCGCATCCAAGTCATGAGATCGAACACGATGACCAACGCCTTCACGCCCATTGAAATCCTCCGCCCGACTGCGATCGAGTTCGGCTGCGGTACAATCGCCGCCGCAGCGCGTTTCGCCGAGCGGATCGGCGCCAAACGGCCGCTGGTGATCTCGGACCCATTCAATGCGCAACGCGTCGATACGCTTGCGTTGCCGGGCTCAGTGAAGGTGTTCGGCGATGTGAAGCCCGAGCCGGACTTGCCCAATCTCGAGAAGGCTGTTGCCATGGCGCGCGACGCCAAGCCCGATCTCGTCGTCGGGTTCGGCGGCGGCAGCGCGATGGATCTGGCCAAGCTGGTCGCGGTGATGTGCACGAGCGACGTGGCTTTCGCCGACATCGTCGGGTCAGAGAAAGTGGCCAGCCGCAACGTGGCGCTGATGCAGATTCCCACCACGTCGGGCACTGGCAGCGAAGCCGGCACCCGCGCGCTCGTCACCGACCCCGTGAGCCAGAACAAGCAGGCGGTGCAGAGCCGCGTCATGCTGGCTGACATTGCCATCGTCGATCCGGATCTGACAATGACCGTGCCGAAGGAGGTCACTGCGGCGACTGGCGTCGACGCGCTGGCGCATTGCGTCGAGGCTTATACCAGCCGCAAGGCGCATCCGATGATCGACCTCTATGCGCTCGAAGGCGCGCGCCTGGTTGGGCTGTATCTCAAGCGGGCGGTGGCCGATGGTGGCGATCGCAAGGCGCGCGCGGGCCTGGCGCTGGCCTCGCTCTATGGCGGCTATTGCCTGGGACCGGTGAACACGACCGCCGGCCATGCGGTCGCGTATCCGCTCGGCACGCGTCACCATGTGGCGCATGGGCTTGCCTGCGCGGTGATCTTCCCGCACACCCTGGCCTTCAATATGCCGGCCGTGGAGGCGAAGACCGTCGCGGTGCTCCAGGCGCTTGGATTGCCGAAGCAGGGCGATGCAAAGCTGGCGTTCGACGCAACCTACAAGTTCTGCGCCGATCTCGGTATCGAGATGCGGTTGTCGGGGCTCGGCGTGTCCAGGGACGACCTCGGCGTGATGGCCGACGAGGCGTACGCCATTCGCCGCCTGCTCGACAACAATCCGCGCGATCTTAGCCGGGATGCGATCCTGCACATGTATGAGGTCGCGTTCTAAAGCATGATCCGGAAAAGTGTGTAGCGGTTTCCGAAACGATCATGCTCAAACAAAAACCTAAAGCGCGATGCATCACGCTTTAGCCATCCCCGCCGCTCGTTCGCGGCAGCCAATCAACAACACTGAAAACAGAGGAAACTTCGATGAGATCGCTGTGGCTTGTTCTTGCCTCACTCATGCTGCTGGCGGCGTCGCCGGCCAAGGCCCAGGACGGTTATCCGTCCAAGCAGGTGACGGTGATCGTGCCCTTCGCCGCCGGCGGCACCGCGGATATCTTCGCGCGCATGGTCGCCAACGATTTGCAGGTGAAGTTCGGCAAGCCCTTCGTGGTCGAGAACGTCGGCGGCGCCGGCTCGATCCTCGGCGTGACGCGGTTAGCGAGGTCGGCGCCGGATGGCATCACGCTCGGTCTTGCTAGCACGTCTGCGCTCGCAATCAACCCCACGCTCTACGGGCCGAAGCTCAGCTATCAGGCGGACAAGGATCTTGCGCCGGTCGCCCAGATCAGCGTCGTGCCCAATGTGCTTGTCGTGAACCCCAACAAGATCAAGGCGCGCACCGTGCCGGAGCTGATCGCCTATCTGAAAGCCAATCCGGACAAGGTCTCGTTCGGCTCGGCCGGCGTCGGCACCTCGCAGCATCTGGCAGCCGAATTGTTTCAGCAGATGACCGGCACCAAGATGGTGCACGTACCCTACAAGGGCTCCAGCCAGATGCTAACTGACCTGTTGAGCGGCCAGATCGATCTCGCCTTCGACAACGTGCCGCTGCTGTTGCCACAAGTGAAGACCGGCCAGCTCGCGATGCTTGCGACCGCAACGCCGAAACGCGCCACTTTCGATCCTGAAGTGCCCGCCGTCGCCGAATTCCTGCCGGGCTTCGAGGCCGTGGCCTGGCACGGCTTCTTCGTGCCATCAGGCACACCGAAGCCGATCGTCGAGAAGCTCTCGGCCGAAATCCGCGTCTTCATGCAGCAGCCGGAGACGGTGCAGAAGATGGCCGAACTCGGCGCCACCGCGGTCGCGGTGGATTCCGAGCCCTTCAAGGCCTACATCGTCTCCGAGACCGAGCGGTGGAAGAAGGTGATCGAAGCCGCGAACATCAAGCTGGACTAAGCGCCTAAGGCGCTGGCGACGTTCGAGACGTCTGCGGGGCCGGACCGTGACCCGATCGCCTCATGCGGTCGGGCGCGGTCCTTGTCGCCGCGGACTCCGACCTCTCGTGCCATCGCCCGTCGAGACAACCCAGTACCGCAGCGCTTGCCAGCCCAGAGCCGAGCGGGTAGAACGCTGCCACGCCTGAGCCGTGATTTGCGCCAAACGCGCTTCCGGCCACGGTCGAGCAAGTCGACAAGTCCTTGAATTTGTTCGACTATTCCGGTGGGGAATGGTGTAACGGTAGCACAACAGACTCTGACTCTGTTTGTCTTGGTTCGAATCCAGGTTCCCCAGCCAATTCCGGGCGCTTTTTCCCAGACTTAACCCCCCGGCCTCTCTGCGGCAGGGACCAAAATTCGTTGACGGCACCATCGATCGCGACCGTTTGCCTCATCTGAAAATCGCGTTTCGTGTCGGATCGCAGTGCGCCCCATCGTCCTCGGACCACACACAACCGAAGGAGATCCGTGATGCCCTATGTCGATGGTTTCGTGCTGGCCGTGCCGAAGGACAAGATCGAGGCCTACAAGGCGCTGGCGACGACCGCCTGCGCGCTCTGGCTGGAGCACGGCGCGCTCGACTATGTCGAATGCATCGGTGACGACGTTCCCTATGGCGAGCTCACCTCGTTTCCGCGCGCGGTCATGGCGAAGGAGGACGAGATCGTGGTTTTCTCCTGGATCGTCTACCGCGACCGGGAGACCCGCGATGCCATCAACAAGAAGGTGATGGCGGACCCGCGGCTCAAGTGCACCGACATTCCATTCGACGGCAAGCGCATGATCTATGGCGGCTTCTCGACGCTGCTTCGGGCAGGCGACATCGCGACCTGACGGCGCTCGTTACTTGATCTTGTCGTAGGCCGCGGCGAAGTCGTTGAGTGGCATCGGGATCGCGATCGTTTCCTTGGCCATGTTCTGGAAGGAAACCTTCAACTGCTTGCCCACCCGCAAGGCGGCGAGCAGATCCGGCGCGACCGGCGTCGAGGCGTAGCAGCCGCGGTTCTCGCAGGTCTGGATCTCGAGATCGAACGTCTTGCCCTCGTCGACCTGGAGCTTGGCGCCGACGGGCAGGTTGAGGCCGAGCGGCAATTGCAGCAGCGCGATCGGCGTGCGGGTGTCGGGCGCGATGCGGATGTTGATCAGGATGACGGTCTGGCCGGTCTTGGTCAGTACAGCGTTCTGCTCCATTGCGCATTCGAGCGGCGCGTCGCGGCTCGCGCTGGTGCAGCGCACGATCCAACCGGGCTGGCCCGGAGCGCCGTCCGCCTGCGCTTGCGTCGGGACAGGCGCGGGATGTGCGGTCGAGGTAGGCGGAGCGGCGTTCTTCTTGGCGCCCTGCTGGGCATACGCAGCGCTGGTCGACAACAAGACAGCGGCGAGGGCGACAAGTCTGGATTGCATGAACATGGCGAAACCGCGTTAGCGTGAACCGTGAGTCCCGCTGTAGCGTCGCGAGAGGTGCGGTGCAAGCTTACTCGGCGGCTTGCTTGACGGTGCTGTGCTCGGGCGCCTCGTCGCCTTCGCCGTCACCCGAACGGCCCCAGGTGGAGAACCAGTTGTTGAGCTTGTCGAGATAGAGATAGACCACCGGCGTGGTGAACAGCGTCAGCGCTTGGCTGACGATCAGGCCGCCGACCATGGCGTAGCCGAGCGGTTGGCGGATCTCGGCGCCGGTGCCGTGGCCGAGCATCAGCGGCACGCCGCCTAGCAGCGCGGCCATCGTGGTCATCATGATTGGCCGGAAGCGAAGGAGCGCGGCCTGGCGGATCGATTGCTCCGGCGTCTTGTGTTCGTCGCGTTCGGCGGCGATCGCGAAGTCGACCATCATGATGCCGTTCTTCTTCACGATGCCGATCAGCAGGATGATGCCGATCAGCGCGATCAGGCTGAAGTCGAAGCCGGCCGCCATCAAGATCGCGAGCGCGCCGACGCCGGCCGAGGGCAGGGTCGACAGGATGGTGATCGGATGGATATAGCTCTCGTAGAGGATGCCGAGGATCAGGTAGACCACGACGAGCGCGGCGAGGATCAACAGCGGCACGGTGCCGAGCGATTGCTGGAACGCCTGCGCGGTGCCCTGGAAGCTCGAATTCAGCGTCGGCGGCGCGCCGAGCTCGGTCATCGCCCGCTGCACGGCTTCCGTGGCCTGGCCAAGCGCGGCGCCTTGCGCGAGGTTGAAGCTGATCGTGATCGCCGGGAACTGACCCTGATGGCTGATCGAGAGCGGGCGGACCGGATCGGTGGTCCAGGTCGCGAAGGTCGACAGCGGCACCTGCTCGCCGGTCAGCGGCGATTTCAAATAGAGCTTGTTCAGGCTTTCGAGATCGCCCTGCATCTCGGGCAGGATCTCGAGGATCACCTTGTAGGTGTTGAGCTGGGTGAAATACTGCGTGACCTGCCGCTGGCCGAAGGCGTCATACAGCGTGTCGTCGATCATCTGCGGCTGGATACCATAGCGCGAGGCGGTGTCGCGGTTGATCTTGAGCTGGACCGTGGTGCCCTGCGTCTGCTGGTCCGTCGCGACGTCGCGCAGCTCCGGCAACGTCTGCATCTTGGCGAGGATCTTCGGTGCCCAGTCGTTGAGCTCGGCGAGATCGGCGTCCTGTAGGGTGAACTCGAACTGCGTGCGGGTCGGCCGGCCGCCGAGCCGGACGTCCTGGGCCGCTTGCATGTAAAGACGGGCGCCCTCGACCTTGTCGAACTGCGGACGCAGGCGCGCGATGATCTGCTGAGCCGATGCCTCGCGCATATCGCGAGGCTTCAGTGTGATGTACAGGGCGCCATTGTTGCCGGCGCGTCCGCTGCCGCCGATCGCCATGGCAACGCTCGCAACGTCGGGATCGGCCAGGATGATCTTGCCGAGCTGCTCCTGGCGTCTGAGCATCTCCTTGAAAGAAATGTCCTGCGAGGCTTCGGACGTGGCCGTGATCAAGCCGACGTCCTGTTGCGGGAAGAAGCCCTTCGGGATCAGAATGAACAGGTAAATCGACAATCCAAGCGTGGCGAAGAAGATCGCGAGCGTGGTGCGGCGCCAGGCCAGAGCGTGGTCGAGCACATATTCGTAGCCGCGCAACATGCCGTCGAAGGCGCGCTCACTCCATTGGTAGAACTTGCCGTGGGTCACCTCGCCATGCGCGCGCAGGAAGCGCGAGGCCATCATCGGCGTCAGCGTCAGCGACACGAACATCGAGACGAAGATCGTCATCGCCAGCACTACGGCGAATTCGCGGAACAGGCGCCCGATGATGCCTCCCATCAGCAGCAGGGGAATCAGCACCGCGACCAGCGAGATGCTGATCGAGACGATGGTGAAACCGATTTCCTTGGAGCCCTTGAAGGCCGCCGCGAGCGGGGATTCGCCTTCCTCGATATAGCGGGTGATGTTCTCGAGCATCACAATGGCGTCGTCGACCACGAATCCGACCGCGATGGTGAGCGCCATCAGCGACAGATTGTCCAGCGAATAGCCGACCACCCACATCAAGGCGCACGCACCCAATAATGCCAATGGCACCGTCACCGTGGGAATGACGGTGGCCCAGAAGCTGCGCAGGAAGATGAAGATGACCATGACCACGAGCGCGATGGTCAGCAGCAGCGTGAACTGGACGTCCTCGACCGCGGCACGGATCGTGGTGGTGCGGTCGCTGATCAGCTCGATCTTGATTGCGGGCGGAATAGCGGCCACCAGCCTGGGTAGGGTGGCCTTGATGCGGTCGACAGTGTCGATGACGTTGGCACCGGGCTGCTTGAAGATCACCAGGAACACGCCGCGCTTGCCGTTGGCCCAGGCCGCCTGCTTGGCGTCTTCGGCGCCGCTGACCGCCTGGCCGATATCGCGGATTCGCAAGGGGCCGCCATTGCGATAGGCGATGATGACGTCGTTCCAGTCCTTGGCGTGGGTGAGCTGGTCGTTGGCGTAGATCGTGTAGGCGCGCTTGGGCCCGTCGATATTGCCCTTCGGGCTGTCGACGGTGGTAATGGCGATCTGGCTGCGGACGTCCTCCATCGACAGGCCCTTGGCGACGAGCTTCGCCGGGTCGATTTGAATGCGGATGGACGGCTTCTGCTGGCCGCCGATGAAGACCTGCGCGACGCCGGAGAGCTGGCTGATTTGCTGGGCGAGCTGGGCGTCGACGGCGTCGCTGACGCTGGTCAGCGGCAGTGTCTCGGAGGTGGCCGACAGCAGCAGGATCGGGGCGTCCGCAGGGTTGACCTTACGGTAGGTCGGCGGCGAGGGCAGGTTCTTCGGGAGCTGGCCGCTGGCGGCGTTGATCGCCCCCTGAACGTCGTTGGCGGCGCCGTCGATGCTGCGATTGAGGTCGAACTGGATGGTGATCGACGCCGTGCCCAGATAGCTCGTCGAGGTCATCTGGGCGATGCCGGGAATTTGGGCGAATTGCCGCTCGAGCGGTTGCGCCACCGACGAGGCCATCGTCTCGGGGCTGCCGCCCGGCAGGTTGGCGGTGACCTGGATGGTCGGGAAGTCCACCTGCGGCAGCGGCGCAACCGGCAGCAGGGGATAGGCGACGAGGCCGACGAAGAGAATGCCGGCCATCAGCAGCGAGGTGCCGATGGGATAACGGATGAAGAGTGCCGAAATCCCGCCCTCGGTCATTCCTGTCGCACCTTGTTCTGGGCCGGATCCGAGCTCGCCACCGCTGTCGAGACGAGGCTTCCAGGCTGCACCTTGAACTGACCGCCGGTGATGACCTGCTGCCCGGGCGTGAGGCCTTCATCAATGACCGAACGTCCATCGATGCCATAGCTGACCTTGATCTTGTGCACTTCGGCCTTGTTGTCCTGATTGACGGTATAGGCGTACAGGCCGTTGGTCGAATGCTGGACTGCATCATCGGGAACGACGGTCGCATCCCTCAGCGTCCGCACCAGAAGACGCGTCGAAACCGACTGGCCCGGCCACAGCGAGTGGTCCTTGTTGTCGAACACCGCCTTGAGCCGAATAGTCCCGCTGCTCGCGTCGACCTGGTTGTTGATGACGGCGAGCTTACCTTCCGCCAGCGTCTTCTTGCCGTCGGTGGTGAAGGCGATCACCTTGAGCGCGCCGGCCTTCTGGCCTTCGCTGATATAGGGAAGCTGGTCTTCCGGTGCCGTGAAGATCACGGCGATCGGCTCGACCTGCGAGATCGTGACGATGCCGGTCTGCGTCGATGCGTTGACGATGTTGCCAATGTCGACCTGGCGCAGCCCCGCGACGCCCGTGATCGGCGCCTTGATCTGGGTGTAGTCGAGCTGGGTCTGGGCGTTGGCGATCGCTGCTTCGTCGGCGGCGATCTGGGCGGTGAGCTGGGCGACGGTGGAGCGCTGGGTATCGACCCGCTGTGCGGTTGCGAATTCGCCGAGCCTCATAGCGCGCTGGAGTTCGAGATTGGCGTTGGCGAGGTTTGCCTCGTCCTGCGCCTTCTTGGCCTTGGCCTGATCGAGGGCGGCTTGATAGGGGCGGGGATCAATCGAGACCAGAAGCTCGCCTTGCTGGACGATCTGGCCTTCGCGGAAGGCGAGCTTGTCGATCTGACCATCCACCCGGCTGCGGACTTGGACGGTGTTGAAGCCCTGAACCGTGCCGAGACCGGTCAGATAGACCGGAAAGTCGGTCTTCTGGACCGGGGCAACGCTGACCGGGACGGGCTGCGGCCGGGGCGGAGCTTTCTCGGCTGTCTGGGTCTTTCCGGCCCCAGGCGAGCCGAATTTCTGCCAACCATAGTAACTCGCGGAGCCCACGGCCGCGATAATCAGAATCCAGAGGATCGGCCGTGTTTTTTTCATATCGGCTCGGCGGCTCTCGTGCCCCCAAGCTACGAATTATGGGGCAATCATAGGGTTCCAGCGCGCTTGTATAATACACGCCAAGTTTAAGTGTAAACAGCACTATCGGTCGAGAATCCTAAACAATTGGAAAGCTTTGCACCCCATGCAGCAGTCTGGCGCGGCGGTGTGCAATGCTGCTTTTTTCCGACTCGAACGATCCGCGTGCGAGCGCTGCCCAATGCCCCGGACGCCGTGTGTGTGGCGCTGGGGGACAACGCGGAAAGCCACCAGGTCGGCAGGTCACGAGAAGGGTTCTAAATCGCGCGCAGCCCGTTTCGGTTGTCAGGAAAATCAGCATCGGTCATATCGGCGCCGCCACGAATGGAGCGCAGCGATGGACGAATTGAACGGCAAGCTGATCGCGTGTCAGATTCTGATCACGGGGCTGATCGCGCGCGTCGCCAACGAGCAGCGCGATCCCTTCCGCTTTCTCACCGACTTCCGCGACGAGATCAAAGCCGTCGTCAACGGCGTCAACATCGCGGGGATGGGCAACACCGATCGCGTGCGTGCGGTCGCGCAGAAAACTGTCGACGAATTGTTCTCGCTGATGAAGCCGCCGAGCAGCGACTGATGCCACGAGCACGACGCCGATTTCGCGGCGTTTTCGCGCTCGTTTTAGAACGACTCCAATCTTTGGTTAGAATGATTTCAAACAGCAGTTTAGAATCGTTTTGATCTGGACCTATTCAAGCGTTCTCGCGGCGTGCTCGCATTGACCCGCTATTTTGTGGCCGATACCACAGCCCATCGTTCATCGAAGTGAATGAGCGAACAGGAAGATGGGGCGTTTGGTAATGGGGCAGGTGGTCGCACCGAAGTCGTTGCGTTCGGTCGTAGCGTTCAACTCAATGGATGAGAAGTCCGCTGGCATTTCCGGCAAGAAGGTTTCAGCAGTCGCGAGCTTGATTGCGGTGGCGTCGGTGTCAAGCGGCGCAGAAGCACAGCAGTCGAACCTGCCGCCGGTGACGGTCGATGCTCCGGTCCAACGTCCGCGTCCGGTGGCCTCGAAGCCTTCGCCGGAGCAGGTCCGCGCCCGCAACGCGCTTCGCCGCGCCGCGCAGCGGCAGCAGGCAGCCCAGCAGACTGCGCCCTCCGTCCCCGCGGGCGAAGTGGACCGCAATCCGTATTCCGATCCGGCGGCGCCGTACAAGGTCGACCACGTCCAGGCTTCCGGCAAGTTTCCCGAGAAGATGCTGAACACGCCCAAGACCATCACGGTGCTCAGTAAGGAAGTGCTCGAGGACAAGAACGCGACGACGCTGAAGGAGATCGGACGTTCGACCGCGGGCGTCACGCTGGGCTCGGGCGAGGGCGGCAACGCGTTCGGCGACCGCTTCTTCATCCGCGGTTTCGACGCGCGCAACGACGTCTTCATCGACGGCATCCGCGATCCCGCCGTGTCCATCCGCGAGAACTTCTTCACCGAGCAGATCGAGATTCTGCGCGGACCGGCATCCTCCTACGCCGGCCGCGGCACCGCCGGCGGCGCGATCAACATCGTCACCAAGCAGGCCGGCGACGTCAACTTCAAGCGGATGGACAGCGAGTTCGGCACCGATCAGACCAAGCGCGTTACGCTCGACGTCAACCAGGTCATCGATCCGACCTTCTCGGTGCGTGCGGGCGGTTTGTTCCAGGACGCCAATGTCGCCGGGCGCAACTACGTGACCGATAATCGCTGGGGCAGCTTCATCTCGACGAAGTACACTCCGACCAGTGACATCAAGATCACAACGAACTACGTCCATACCGACCTCAGCGGCTATCCCGATTTCGGCGTGCCCTATTACAAGCAGGGCAACGTGCCGGTGACCTCGGCCGGCATTCCGCGCGAAAACTGGTACGGCTTCCTCAAGCGCGACTTCCAGACCGCGCGGCAGGATTTCGGCACCGGCACGATCGAGTACAAGGTCAACGAAGCCATCACGCTGACCAGCAAGGTGCGCGGCGAGCATTCACTGCTCAACTACATCGGCACGCTGCCGCAGAACCCGAATACCACCAGCCCCAACCGGCTGCTCTGGACCACGACGGCGAGCGCACAGAGCCGCTACCAGAACGTGGACGTGTGGGCCAATCAGAACGAGGCCACGTTCAAGCTCGACACAGGAGGCGTCAAGCACACCGCGGTGTTCGGCGTCGAATATTCGAACGAGAACATCTCGATCGACCGTTATGCCGGCCTTGCGTCGGAACTGTCCGGCTCCGGATTCACGAGCAACGGTGCTGTCCAGGGCGTCAATCTTTACTCCCCCCAGTTCACCTACATTCCCTTCGGTATACCGTCGCTAATTGGAAATCCGACGCGCTATGGCGTCAACACCAGCAGCGTGTATGTCATGGACACCGCGAATTGGCAGGACACGATCATCGTCAATGGCGGCGTCCGCTACGACGGCTATAGCCAGAGTTCGTCGACCAACGCGGCTTATCTGAAGCAGAACGCCGACCTGGTGAACTACAACGTCGGCCTGGTCTACAAGCCGATGACGATCGGCAGCCTCTATGCGGCTTATGCAACCTCTGCCAATCCGTTCGGATCAGAGCTTGATGCGACCGCTACCGATTACGGTGGTGTTCCGCCCAACACGGCCGTCTTGCTCGGGCCCGAACGCAACAAGGCGATCGAGCTCGGCACCAAATGGGAGCTCGCCGATCGCCACCTGCTGGTGACCGGCGCGCTGTTCCAGACCACCAAGGACAATGCGCGCGAGACCAATGCCGCGGGCTTGCTCACCTCCAATGCGGCCTACCGCATCCAGGGCATCGACATCGAGGCCGAAGGCAAGATCACTGACCGCTGGAGCATCTTCGGCGGCTTGGTGCTGATGCAGTCGAAGGTTACGCAGAGCAACATCCCCTCCAATATCGGCCTTCAGCTTGCCAATATTGCCCACCAGTCGTTCAGCATGCTGACCAAGTACAAGTTCGACGGCGGCTGGGAACTGGGCGGCCAGGCGGTGTACCGCTCGAAAGTCTATGGCGGCACGTTCGCGGCCAACACCAACGAGCTGCCGAGCTATTGGCGTTTCGATGCCTTCGTCGAGAAGAAGATCGACCAGAACTGGACCATGAAGTTCTACGCGCAGAACCTGACCAACAAGCTCTATTACGACTCATTCTATCGCAGCAACGTACCGTTCGTGGCGGTCGCGCCGGGGCGGGCGTTCTACATCGTGACGACAGCGAAGTTCTGATCATGTTGACGTGCCTGCCTGGCGTTCTCAGCAAGGATGATGTGGCGGATTTCCGCCGCATCATGGATGCCAGCGACTGGGAGGACGGCCGCTCCACCGCCGGCGCGCAGTCGGCGATGGTCAAGCGCAACGAGCAATTGCCGCCGGATGGCGAAGTCGCGCGCAAGCTCGGCAACCGCATCATCTCGGCGCTGACGTCGAACCCGCGCTTCATCGCGGCGGCAATCCCGCTCCAGATTTTCCCGCCGCTGTTCAACCGCTATGCGGCGAGCAGCGGTCACCATTTCGGCCTGCACGTCGACAATGCGATCCGCGGCGACCGCCTGACCGGCCTTCGCATCCGCACAGACCTGTCGGTCACGCTTTTCCTCGCCGAGCCGGAAGAGTACGACGGTGGCGAACTTGTGATCGAGGACACCTACGGATCGCACGAAGTCAAGTTGCCAGCCGGCGACTGCGTGCTCTATCCCTCGAGCAGCCTCCATCTGGTCACTCCGGTGACGAGGGGAACGCGGGTTGCGTCTTTCCTCTGGCTTCAGAGCATGGTACGGGACGATCAAGCCCGAAGCATGATCTTTGACCTCGACACCGCGATTCAGGCGCTGGTGGAACGGCTCGGGCGTGACGATCCCGAAACGGTCAAATTGACGGGTATCTATCACAACCTCATTCGCTACTGGGCCGAAGTATGAAGATCATGACCTTCCAAGCCAGCCTTGCCGCCGCCGCGATGCTGGCCGCCGCCTGGCTCGCATCTCCTGCTTCCGCCCAGATACAAACCCCGCCGGCGCCGGCGCAATCGACGGCTCAGCCGGCCCCGGCCGGTGCGCCGCCAGCGGCTACCGCACCTGCTGCCCCGGCACCTTCGGCTTCGACCGCAACCGCGCCCGCTGCTGCGACGGCGCCCCCCGCGACCGCCGCTTCGACCGCCAAGCCCGATGCAGCGGCCGCCATCGCGCCGGCCATGAAGGAATTGTCGCCCTGGGTGATGTTCATGTCGGCGGACGTCATCGTGAAGGCGGTGATGATCGGGCTCGCCTTTGCTTCGCTGGTGACTTGGACCGTCTTCATCGCAAAGTCGATCGAGCTGTCGGTTGCTTCCACCAAGCTGCGCTCGGCGCTGAAGAAGACCGCAGAGGCGCGCTCGCTCGCGGAAGCCCAGATGGCGCTCGGCACTAAGGAGGGCATCCTGCCATCCTTCCTGACGGCGGCCCTGCGTGAGGCGCGGATGTCGGCCGGCCTGTCAAGCGATGCCGGCATCAAGGAGCGCGCCGCTTCGAGCTTTGCCGAGATCGTGCGCGCGGAACAGCGCCGCATCCGCATCGGCATGGGCGTGCTCGCCACCATCGGCTCGACCTCGCCCTTCGTTGGCCTGTTCGGCACGGTCTGGGGCATCATGAACAGCTTCATCGGCATCTCGAAGTCGCAGACCACGAACCTCGCCGTGGTCGCGCCCGGCATCGCCGAGGCGCTGCTCGCCACCGCAATCGGTCTCGTCGCCGCGATCCCCGCCGTCATCATCTACAACCATTTCGCGCGCGTGACGAAAGGCTATCTCGAGCTCGTCAGCCGCGCCTCGGGCGCTGCGGGACGGCTGCTCTCGCGCGATCTCGATCGCAGCCACGGCAGCGTGCATTCGCGCGCAGCGGAGTGAACCATGGGCGTTTCGCTCGCAGACAACGACGGCGAAGACGACGATTTCTCGGAAACGCATGACATCAACGTCACACCGTTTATCGACGTCATTCTGGTGCTGCTGATCATCTTTATGGTCGCAGCGCCGCTCTCGACCGTCGACCTGCCGATCGATCTGCCGACGTCGAGCGCGACGCCGCAGAAGAAGCCAGACAAGCCGACCTATCTCAGCATCAAGCCCGATTTGACGCTTGCGATCGGAGAGAACCCGGTCCATCGGGCGGAGCTGATCGGCACCCTCGACGGTCTGTCCGACATGAGCAAAGACAAGTATGTCTTCCTGCGTGCCGATCGCTCTGTGCCGTATGGCGAGTTGATGGGGGTCATGGAGCTCTTGCGCTCAGGCGGCTATACGCGGGTGAAGCTGGTCGCGCTGGAAGGCGCTCCGGGGGCGCCCTCGGCAGGCGCCGCTCAGCCTTAGAGGCGCACCATGTCGAACGAACCCAGACCATCCAGGAAGCTTTGGGTCTTGGCGGCGGTGGCGGCGCTCGCGCTTCATCTGGGTGGTGCGGCGCTCGCGCTGGCGCACCTGCAAGCCGATGACGGCGACGACGGTCTGGGTGCGGCCGGCGCCGAGTTCGCCGTCGAGGTGGCCTCGCCAAAGGCGCCCGATACCGACCTTCCGCCCGGGCCTGACAGCGAAGCGATGCAGGAGCAGCAGGCGCTTCCCGAGCAGAAGGCTGAGACCAAGGAAACCGAGCTGCCAAAGGATCAGTCGCAACAGGTCGACGATCCTGATCGGGTCGTCACTGAGAACATCTCGAAGAAGCCGCAGGACGAGGATCCGAAGATTGCGGCGGTCGAAACTCCCGCTGCCGAGGCCTCGCCGAAGTCGGTTGCCACGGCACGGCAGGCACTCGATGAAGACGCGCGCGAGGCTGAGAAGGCCTTGGCGCCGGTGCTTGGGCTTGGCAAGGACATCCTGAAGATTACCGCGGACTGGAACCGCAAGATCAGCGCGCATCTGACGGCCCACAAGGTCAATCCGGAGGGCAAGGAGCCCAATAACCAGAAGGTCAAAGTGAGCTTTGCGATCAACCGCAGAGGAAACGTGCTTTCGGTCGAGGTCGTTGAGTCGTCCGGGGACGCGGCTTACGATGCGGCGGCAGTCTCGATTGTCCGTAAATCCGATCCCATTCCGCAGCCGCCCGCCGGGCTGACAGAGGACCGGTTCGAGCGCACCGTCGACATCATTTTCACGCCACCGGACGCGAAGAAAAAGAAGAAGACGGCTCAGCGCCAGTAGAGCCGGATCCCGACATAGACCACGATTAGACAGGCAAAGATCAGCGCCACCGGCAGCGGCCGTTTCTGGGTTCCGGCGAATGCCGTCGCCCCGAAGGCGGCGGCCTTCTTTGGCTTGGGGGTCGGGCGGCGGAAGGCGGTAACATTATCCGCCGCCGTTTCAGGCGGACGGGGGCGGACGTCAGGCGGCGTTCCCGCTCCGCCCATCTCGGCATAGTAGGCCTTGTAGATCGCGCCGATGGTGGCCTCGGTGGCTTCGCCCTCGCTCATCTCCGCCAGCAGGTTCTTGTAGCTCGCGAGGAACTCCTGGGCTTCCGCAGGCAGCGCGGACGCCCCGTTGAGCTTGGCCATCATCTTCCATGTGGCAAAATCGGCGCGGGCGCGGGTGTCGGCGCGTCGCGCGATCAGCATATCGGCAGCTTTGACCAAGTCGGCCTCTGGCCCTTCGGCTTGTGTTCGGGTGTCGCTGTTCAACTACACATTGCCGGTCAGGAACAGAACAGCCTGAATCACATAACCGGTCAACGTTCGCAGTATTGCTGAAATAACATCAAGATTTAGACCGAACTGCGAACCCGCCAGCGGCAGCAGGATCAGGAGGCCGATCAGGATCAGCATCCCGACTGGCTCGAGCCGGGCCAGCGGCAAGGCAAGCCGCTGCGGCAACAGCCCGACCGCGACCCGACCCCCGTCAAGCGGTGGGATCGGCATCATGTTGAACACCGCCAGGATCGCGTTGATCACGAGGGCATTCTTGAGGTTGTCCGCAACCCATTTCGCCGAACTCGCGGGCACCAGTGGCAGGGCATGAAAGGCGAGGGCGGCGGCGAGCGCCAGCAGGACGTTGGTGACGGGCCCGGCCAGCGCCACCCAGACCATGTCGAGCCTGGGGTTGTTCAGCTTGCGGAAATTGACCGGCACCGGCTTGGCGTAGCCGAACAGGAACGGCGAATGCGCAAACAGCAGCATCGCCGGCAGGATCAGGGTCCCGAACGGGTCGATGTGGCGGAGCGGATTGAAGCTGACGCGACCGAGCTGCGAGGCTGTGTTGTCCCCGAGCTGATGCGCGACGAAGGCGTGCGCAGCCTCATGGAAGGTGATGGCGAGCAGCACCGGCATCACCCAGACGGATAGATCATAAAAAGAAATGTTCACCAGCTCATCCGTTTCGGCTTCTGCCCGCGCGCCTCCCAAAGCAGGCCGTATAGGGCCACAACCCTTCACAATCTACCGTTATATGGCGTTCAATTCCGAAATTCCCCGTTGCAAATGGTCCGCGAGAAGGCCGCCTGCCGATGATAGGTGGCGCGCGCGGTGAAGGCGAATTTCCGCCGGCGGCAACGGCGGCATGCCGTCACAATCGGACAGCACGCGAAGGCTCGCCGGCAAGGTCCCTGCTTTCACCACCGTCACCGCGAGGCCTTGAGCCGCAATCGTCTCGACTGCTGCGAGCGTCCGGCTGACATAGGCGAGGCGCCAGGGCACGCCAGCCGTGTCGAGCGCCTCCGCAGCCCATTGCCGGAACAGACACCCTGGCGGGTAGAGTGCCACGGGCAGGGGATTATGCGCCGCGGCGCGATAGGATGAGGCAGCCGCCCAGACCGCCCGCTCACGCCTCAAAAGCTCGCCGTCGCCACATCCTTGCGGATGCATGGCGATGACAAGATCGTAGGCATCGCCGAGCCGCGCCGGCATCGTCGCGGTCAGTCCCGTCTCGATCTCAATCCGGACCAGTGGATGATGCTTGGCAAAGCTCGTCAGCAGGGGCGGAATGACGATGGTGCCGTAGTCGTCCATCACGCCGAGGCGGACCACGGCTTCGGCCTTGCGTGCGCGAAGCGCCCCGACCGCCTCCGCGTTGAGCGCGAGAATGCGCTGCGCATAGGCGCGCAACTCTTCGCCTGCCGCGGTCGGCAGGACGCCGGCCCTGGTGCGCTGGAACAATCTTGTGCCGAGCCGCTCCTCTAAGCGCCTGATTTGAACGCTCACCGCCGATTGGGTCCGGTTGAGGACGTGGGCCGCGCGGGTGAACGAACGATGCTCGGTGACCGCGAGAAATGCCTTCAGCAGATTGGGATCGAGATCTGGTGTGGTCATGATGTAACGTTATCCCAGCATGACGGAAAATCCATTCCCCGTTTCGGCGCGCCTCTTATGCTGCCTTCGAAGCATTGATGGGAGCAATCGTGACCGAGATCTCTGGCGTTCTGGCTGCCGTGCTGTCGAGCGGCCTCGGCGGCACTTCGATCGGCGCCACGCGCTATCTCGTGAGTATGCTCGATCCGCTCGCGATCGGCTCGTTCAGGTTCGGCATCGGCTTTCTCCTGCTGCTGCCGCTCACGCTGCTGCGCGGAGACCGCTGGCCGGGGCGAGGGGACCGGGTCGCCGCGATCGGGCTTGGTCTTTTGTTCTTCGCCCTGTTCCCGATCCTATTCAATGCATCGCTGATCTTTACCACCGCCGCGCGAGGCGCGCTCGGTTTGTCGACGCTGCCTCTGCTCTCGCTGGTGATGGGGGCTGCGCTCGGCGCCGAATCGCTCACTTGGCGCAAGTCGATCGGTGTCGTAATTGCGACGTTTGGCGTCGCCCTTGCGCTTCTCTTCGACTTGGCTTCGGCGCCGTCGGGCGCCTGGCGTGGCGATCTGTTGATGATCGCTGCGGCCGCGTGTATGGCACTTTACGGTATCTGGTCAAAGCCGCTGATCCGGCGTTCCAGCCCGATCGCCTTCACGACCATGAGCATGGCGGCAGGCGCGACGTGCCTCATCCTGCTCTCATATGTACGCAGCAGTTTTGTGCCGGTGACCGGCTTCGGCACACCGCAATGGCTCGCGGCGCTCTATCTCGGGGCCTTCGGAGCCGCGCTGACCTTTTATCTCTGGGCCTTCGCGCTCGAGCGGACCACGCCGACGCGTGTCGCGATCTCGGTGACGGTCAATCCGATCACGGCATCGCTGGTTGGCGCCTATTTGCTGCACGAACCGCTAAGCTGGAATCTGGCGGCCGGCATCGTCGCGGTGTTTGTCGGGATATGGATTGCGACGACGGACCAGCGTGCTCAGGCGGTGAGCGCATCCGTTTCAAACCAGGCCTGACATCAAGCCGGGATCGTGGTCTGATATTGCGTCAGGCCGTCGTCGAGCTTCAGCCAGGCAAGCTTTTCCGAGACCCAGATGTGCTCGGTGGGCGCGAAGGCGTTGCGATCATCGAACGTGGCCAGCGCGACGCCGGCGAGCGTACCGTTGCGGCGCCAGGCGAACAGCCGCGTGCCGCACCGCTTGCAGAACACGCGGTCGATGTTCTCGGAGGAGGCGAAGCGGGCGGTATCGCCCTCGACGCTGAGCGCGCGCTGGTCGAATTGCGCGCGGGCGAAGTAGGGCGAGCCCATTGCTTTCTGACAGATGCGGCAATGGCAGATGCGGACGTTGAGCGGTTCGCCCTCGGCCTTGAACCGCACCGCGCCGCAGAGGCATCCGCCTTCCCGGATCATGATGTCCTCAATAAGTTGCGCGACCGCCAGAGATATCGAAGACCGCGCCGGTGGAGAACGCGCAGTCCTCGGATGCGAGCCAGGCCACCATCGCGGCCAGCTCTTCCACCAGCACGAAGCGCCCCTTCGGGATTTTCGACAGCATGAAGTCGATATGCTGCTGCGTCATCTGGTCGAAGATCGCGGTCTTCGCCGCCGCCGGTGTCACCGCGTTGACAAGGATGTCGTGGGCGGCGAGCTCCTTGCCGAGCGATTTCGTCAGTGCGATCAGACCGGCCTTGGACGCCGAATAGTGCGACGCGTTCGGATTGCCTTCCTTACCGGCGATGGAGGCGATGTTCACGATGCGCCCGTATTTCTGCTTGAGCATCACGGGCACGATCGCCTTGGAGACGATGAAAGGACCGTCCAGGTTGATGCGTAGCACCTTGCGCCATTCCTCGATGTCGGTCTCCCAGACCGGCTTGTTGACGCCGGCGATGCCGGCATTGTTGACGAGGATGTCGATCTTGCCGAAAGCGCCGAGCGTGGCATCGCATGCCTGCTCGACGGCTGCGGTGTCGGTGACATCGACCTTAAAGACGCGGACGCCGTCGCCGATCTCCTTCGCCGTCTTCTCGGCCAGCGCGGCATCGAAATCCCAAATGGCGACCTTGGCGCCGGAGACGACGAAGCGCTCGGTAATCGCGCGGCCAAAGCCCTGCGCGCCGCCGGTGACGACAGCGGCGCGGCCGTTGAGGTCGATCTTGTTCATGAGACGTGACCCCTGAACATCAGAGCATGTAGCCGCCGTCGACGACGAGGTCGACGCCGGTGGTGAAGGCGCTTTCGTCACTGCCGAGATAGACCGCCATCGCCGCGATCTCGTCGGCGGTGCCGAGGCGGCCCATCTTCTGGCGGGAGATGAACATCTCCTTGCCTTGCGGCCCCTGCGCGGCGGCGCGGTCGAGCATCGAGGGCGTCTCGACGGTGCCGGGACAGATGCTGTTGCAGCGGATGCCCTTGGTGATGAAATCGAGCGCGACCGCGCGCGTCAGCAGCGACACCGCCGCCTTCGACGCGCTGTAGACGTAACGGTTGGCCGGCGGCCGCAGCGCCGCGCAGGACGAGATGTTGACGATGCTGCCGCCGCCCCCTGCCAGCATCTCGGGCAGAAACGCCCTGATGGTCCGGTGCATCGACTTGACGTTGAGGTCGAACGAGAAGTCAAAATCCTCTTCCGAGCACTCCAAGATCGTGCCGTGGTGCACGAAGCCCGCAGCGTTGAGCAGGATGTCGATCTTGCCGACGCGCTTGGCGAAGGCGTTGACGTCGGCGGTGTTGCGGACGTCGAGTTTTGCGACTTCGGCGACGCCTTCCTTGGTGAGGCTCGCAATGCCGCTCTCGTTGATATCGGTGGCGATGACGGTCGCGCCCTCACGCGCGAATGCGACGGCGCAGGCACGCCCGATGCCTGCGGCTGCAGCGGTGACGACGGCCCGCTTTCCCTTGAGGCGGTCTGCCATGTTCTTGTTCTCCTTCGTGTAGTTTCAATGCCAACCCACGTCATTGCGAGGAGCTCTTGCGACGAAGCAATCCAGGCCATCTCCGTGGAGATATCTCTGGATTGCTTCGCTTCGCTCGCAATGACGGTGTGGCTGCTAGTGGTTATCTCTTGCCACGCCAAAGGTGCCGGCGACGTTCTGATAGCGCGTGGCGAGCTCCATGCAGGCGCCGGTCGATTGTTGGCCGACCGTATTGCGATAGATCTCCTGCCACGGCGTCTGGTTCGGCGGATGCTTGAAGCCGCCGCTGGCCTTGAGCTCGGCATGGCGCTTCTTCAGTTCCTCCTCCGAGATCAGGATGTTGGCGCTGCCCTTGTTGAGGTCGATGCGCACCTTGTCGCCGGTTTTGAGGATGGCGAGCCCGCCATTGGCCGCCGCTTCCGGCGAGGCGTTCAGGATCGAGGGCGAACCCGAGGTGCCGGACTGGCGGCCGTCGCCGATGCAGGGCAGGGACAGGATGCCGCGTTTGATCAATGCTGCCGGGGGCTGCATGTTCACGACCTCGGCGCCGCCGGGGTAGCCGATCGGCCCGGTGCCGCGGATGAACAGCACGCAGCGCTCGTCGATGTCGAGCGAGGGATCGTCGATGCGCTCGTGATAATCCTCGGGCCCCTCGAACACGATGGCGCGGCCTTCGAAGGCGTTGAGGTCCTTGGGGTTGCTGAGATAGCGGTCGCGAAACTCCTTGGAGATCACGCTGGTCTTCATGATCGCGGAATCGAACAGATTGCCCTTTAGGACCAGGAAGCCGGCGTCCTTCACCAGCGGCTTGTCGTAGGTCCAGATCACGTCCTTGTCAGGCGCCGGTGCGTTCCTACAGTTCTCGCCGATGCCGCGGCCATTGACTGTCACTGCGTCCTCATGGATGCGCTTGTGCTTCATCAGCTCGCGCACCACAGCCGGAACGCCGCCGGCGCGGTGGAACTCCTCGCCGAGATAGAAGCCGGCCGGCTGCATGTTGACCAGCAGCGGCACGTCGTGGCCGAATTTCTGCCAGTCGTCGATCGAGAGCTCGACGCCGATGTGGCGGGCCAGCGCGTTGATGTGGATCGGCGCGTTGGTCGAGCCACCGATCGCCGAATTGATGACGATGCAGTTCTCGAACGCCTTGCGGGTCAGGATGTCCGAGGGTTTCAGATCCTCCCAGACCATCTCGACGATGCGCTTGCCCGTCTCATAGGCGATCTGGCCGCGCTCGCGGTAGGGGGCGGGAATCGCCGCGCAGCCCGGCAGCGAGAAGCCGAGCGCTTCGGCGAGCCCGTTCATGGTCGAGGCGGTGCCCATGGTGTTGCAATGGCCGACCGAGGGCGCCGAGGAGGCCACGATTTCCATGAACTCTTCATAGTCGATCTCGCCGGCGGCGAGCCGCTCGCGCGACTTCCAGACGATGGTGCCGGAGCCGGTGCGCTCGCCGGCATGCCAGCCGTTCAGCATCGGGCCGCCCGACAGCACGATCGCGGGCAGGTTGACGGTCGCCGCGGCCATCATGCAGGCCGGCGTCGTCTTGTCGCAGCCGGTGGTCAGCACCACGCCGTCGAGGGGATAGCCGTAGAGGATCTCGACCAGGCCGAGATAAGCGAGATTGCGGTCGAGCGCCGCGGTCGGACGTTTGCCGGTCTCCTGGATCGGATGGGTCGGGAATTCCATCGCAATGCCACCGGCCTCGCGGATGCCCTCGCGGACGCGATGGGCCAGCTCGATATGATGGCGGTTGCAGGGTGAAAGATCATTGCCGGTTTGCGCGATGCCGATGATCGGCTTACCGGATTGAAGTTCGGCGCGGGTGAGGCCGTAGTTCAAATAGCGCTCCATATAGAGCGCGGTCATGCCCGGATTGTGTGGGTTGTTGAACCATTCCTGCGAGCGAAGGTGGCGGCGAGCGCCGTTGCCGGCAGCGTGCCCATTGGTTGGCTTTTTTGTCATTGGTCTCTCCTGCAATGCAAACGCACTGGCGTCCGTCTCAATCTGTCGGCTGGTGCGATGCCCAGCGGCGCGAGCGATGGTCTGCCGGCCCGCTGGCGGGTCATTTCCTCACAAGTACGATACTAATCTTGGCTACTTGGTAACGCTACCATTTTGTTGGCGGCGCCGGCTCCGGAAGCGGCTGGTCGATTGTCCGAACGCCGCGACAACGAGCTTTGACGCTCGATCACCTTGAAGCCGAGGTCGAGCACCGGTTGCTCGGGCCGCCGTCCATCGATCGCGTCGATCAGCATGGTCGCGGCCGTTTTCCCCATCTCGTAGCGATTGGTGCGCACGCTGCTGAGGGTGGGGACGGCTGAGGCCATGAATTCGAGGTCGTTGAATCCGACGATCGCGATCTGCTCCGGGACGGCGATCTCCCGGCGCCGGCATTCAAACAGGACGCCGAGCGCGAGGTCGTCATTGGCACAGAACACCGCATCGATGCCGGGGTCCCGCGCGAGCAGGTCGGTGAACAGGGCGCCGCCGAGCGTCACCGATGTCGGCGTCGCCGTCGTCACGACGAGCCGCTGCTCGAACAGGGCGGCGTCCTTCATGGCCGAGACATATCCATCGAGCCGCCGCTGCACCCGCGGATCCATCCGCGCGCCGATGAAGCCGACCTTGCGGTGACCCTGCGCGAACAGGTGGGCAACTGCCGCGCGCGCAGCATCATGGTGCGAAAAGCCGATCATCATGTCGACCGGATTGGGGCCGATCTCCATGATCTGCACGATCGGGCAGTCGGCAGCCTCCAGCATCGCGCGCGATTCTGTGGTCTGGTCGATGCCCGTGACGATCAGCCCGGCCGGCTTCTGCGCCAGAAACAGGCGCAGCAGCTTCTCCTCCTGGAGGATGCTGTAGCGGGTGTTGGACAGCTGGATCGAGTAACGGCTGCCTTCGGAGGCGTCATAGATGCCGCGCAGCACGTCGGAGAACACGTTATTGGTGAGGGATGGGATCAATACACCGATCACCTCGGTGCGTTGCGAGGCCAGCGCGCGTGCAGCAAGGTTCGGCACATAGCCGAGCTCCTTGGCGGCGCTCTCGACCCGCGTCCGCTTGGCAACCGACAGTGCTTCCGGATTGCGGAAGAAGCGGGACGCCGTGATCGGGCTGACGCCGGCAAGCTCGGCGACTTCCGCCAGCCGGATTTTGCCTGACTTGGTGCGTTTTCGACCCATTGCTGCTCTTAACACAGTCACGGTCGCAAACAAAGGAACGTTGACAGCGCTACCAGCAACGACTAACCAAAGACAAATTGCCAAAACCGCACAAACTGCCGACAATGTTGCCCGCTATGATCGGGCCTGGTTCGGTAAAGTCTGAAAAAGCAAGACGGTCGCGGCGCGAAGGGCGTCGTCGACTTTCGAGGAGGGAGCTAGATGTCGTCTGTGCAAATCCGCGACGTGCGGAAATCGTTCGGCAATTTTGAAGTCCTGCACGGCGTGACCATTCCGATCGAAGACGGCCAGTTCGTCGTTCTGGTCGGCCCCTCCGGCTGCGGCAAGTCGACGCTTCTGCGCATGCTCGCCGGTCTCGAGAACATCACCTCCGGCACGATCTCGATCGGCGACCGCGTCGTCAACAATGTCCAGCCCAAGGAGCGGGACATTGCGATGGTGTTCCAGAACTACGCGCTCTATCCGCACATGACGGTGGCCGAGAACATGGGCTTCTCATTGAAGCTGCGGAATGCCAGCTCGGACGAGATCAACAAGCGCGTCAAGCGCGCCGCCGAGATCCTGGCGCTGTCGCCGCTGCTCGATCGCTATCCGCGCCAGCTCTCGGGCGGCCAGCGTCAGCGCGTCGCCATGGGCCGCGCCATCGTGCGCGATCCGCAGGTGTTCCTGTTCGACGAACCCTTGTCGAACCTGGACGCCAAGCTGCGCGTCGCCATGCGCACCGAGATCAAGGAGCTGCACCAGCGGCTGAAGACGACGACCGTCTACGTCACCCACGACCAGATCGAGGCCATGACCATGGCCGACAAGATCGTCGTCATGCATGACGGCATCGTCGAGCAGATGGGCACGCCGCTCGAGCTCTACGACAAGCCCGACAACCAATTCGTCGCCGGCTTCATCGGCTCGCCCGCCATGAACTTTCTCAAAGGTCATGTGCGCGTCAACGGCGTTGCTACCTTCGAGGGACCGAACGGTGTCAAGCTGCCGCTCAAGACTGCGCCGACGGCGTCCGACGGCCGTCCTGCCGTCTATGGCGTGCGGCCTGAGCATTTCACCATCGCCGATGACGGCGCCGAGGCGGAGATCATCGTGGTCGAGCCGACCGGCTCGGAGACGCAGGTGTTCGCCAAGGTCGGCGGCGAGCAGGTCGTCGCGGTCTTCCGCGAGCGCCACCAGTTCAACCCGGGCGACAAGGTGCGGCTGAAGCCCGACCCGTCGCTGGTGCATTTGTTCGACGAGGCCACAGGCAAGCGCCTGAACGCCTAGCGTAAGACGTAAGACAAGAAAAAGCATCACAGGGAGGACGATATGCAAGACTTTACCCGCCGGACTCTGCTTCAAGGCGGAACGGCTCTGGCTGCGACCGGCATGCTGACTGGGCCGGCACTGTTCGATTTCGCCAAGGCCTGGGCGCAGAGCGCGCCCTGGAAGGCGGAGCCCGGTGCCAAGCTGACCGTGATGCGGTGGAAGCGCTTCGTGCCGCAGGAGGACGATGCGTTCAACGCGATGGTTGCGGCGTTCAAGGCTGCGACCGGCACCGAGATGAACGTATTCAGCGAATCCTTCGAGGACGTGCAGCCGAAGGCATCGGTTGCGGCCAATACCGGCTCAGGGCTCGATCTCGCCTGGGGCTTGCACACGCTGCCGCAGCTGTTCCCCACCAAAGTGCTGAAGATGAACGACGTCGCCGACTATCTCGGCAAGAAGTATGGCGGCTGGACCGATGCGGCCGCCAAGACTTGCAAGCTCGGCGACGATTGGCTCGGCATTCCCGTGGCGACCAACGGCGGTTACATGACCTACCGCAAGTCGGCGATCGACAAGGCGGGCTTCAAGGAGTTTCCGACGGACTTCCCCGGCTTCCTCGAAATGTGCAAGGCGCTGAAGGCGAACAACACGCCGGCCGGCTTCGCCCTCGGGCATGCCTCGGGCGACGGCAATTCGTGGCTGCATTGGGTGCTGTGGGGGCACGGGGCCTACACCGTCGATCAGAACGACAAGATCATCATCAATTCGCCGGAGACGGCGAAGGCGCTGGAATATTGCAAGGCGCTGTACGAGAACTTCATCCCGGGCACCCCGTCCTGGAACGATTCCTCCAACAACAAGGCGTTCCTTGCCGGCGAGCTCTATTGCACGGCGAACGGCATCTCGATCTACGTGGCCGCCAAGACCGATGCGACCAAGAAAGAGCTTGCCGCCGATACCTATCATGCCCTCTGGCCGGTTGGTCCGGTCGGCAAGCCGACCGAGCTGCAGCTGGCGCTGCCGATCCTCGCCTTCAACTTCACCAAATATCCGAATGCGGCGAAGGCGTTCGTCGCCTTCATGCTGGAGAAGGAGAACTACGAGAAGTGGCTGGATGGCGCGCAAGGTTATCTGACCCAGACCTTGAACGCCTATGAGTCGGCACCGATCTGGACGGCGGATCCGAAGAACGCCGTGTTCTCGCAGGCCTCCAAGCGCACGCTGCCGGCGTCCGGCATCGGCACGGTCGGCGAGAAGGCGGCGACGGCGATCGCCGATTTCATCGTCGTCGACATGTTCGCCAATTACTGCACCGGCGCCAAGGATGCGAAGGGCGCGATGGCGGAAGCCGAGCGCCAGCTGAAGCGCATCTATCGCTGAGGGTCACGGAGCGGGCGGCCGTCCGGCCGCCCGCTCGTCAACATTTCGATCAGGGATATCGGGCATGGCTGATGTCGCAATTCCCCGGGCCAAGCCTCAGATGAGCGAGGCTAGCGCCTGGACCCAGCTCAAACACAATCGAAATTGGCTCGGCTTCTGGTTCATGGTGCCGGCCATGGCGTTCCTGATCTTCTTCCTGGCCTATCCGCTGGGGCTCGGCATCTGGCTGTCCTTCACGGACACGCGTATCGGAAGGGTCGGGCACTTCATCGGCACCGAGAACTACGAGTGGCTCTGGGACGATTCGATCTTCTGGCTCTCGGTGTTCAATACGCTGCTCTACACCTTTGTCGCCAGCGCTCTCAAATTCGCGGTCGGACTCTATCTGGCGCTGCTGCTCAACGAGCACATGCCCTTCAAGGCGATGCTGCGCGCGATGGTGCTCATCCCCTTCATCGTTCCGACCGTGCTCTCGGCACTCGCCTTTTGGTGGATCTTCGACTCGCAATTCTCGATCATCTCCTGGTCGCTGAAGCATCTCGGCCTGATCAGCCAGAACATCAATTTCCTGGGCGACACGACCTGGGCGCGTATTTGCGTGATCTTCGCCAATATCTGGCGCGGCGTGCCGTTCGTGGCGATCACGCTGCTCGCTGGCCTGCAGACCGTCTCGCCGTCGCTCTATGAAGCAGCAACGCTCGACGGTGCCACGCGTTGGCAGAATTTCCGGTACATCACCTATCCGCTGCTGACGCCGATCATCGCTGTCGTGATGACCTTCTCCGTGCTCTTCACCTTCACCGACTTCCAGCTGATCTGGGCGATGACTCGCGGCGGCCCGGTCAACGCCACCCACCTGATGGCAACCTTGTCCTATCAGCGCGCGATCATCGCCGGGCAACTGGGCGAGGGGGCCGCGATCTCAAGCGCCATGATTCCATTCCTGCTCGCTGCGATCATGGTTTCCTGGTTCGGCTTGCAGCGTCGCAAGTGGCAGCAAGGGGAAAGCAATGACTGATCTCCCCACCTCGCGGATCGATCTCAAGGCCGTGCTGCATGGCTCGGCGCCGACAGTCGCGAAGGATGATCACAGCGAAGGCATGAGCTATCTGCAGTCGGTGCCGCGCCGGCTGGTGACGCTCTATCTGCCGCTTGCGATCATCGTCGTCGTCCTCCTGTTCCCGTTCTACTGGATGGCGCTGACCTCGGTGAAGCCCGACGAGCAGCTGCTTGATCTTGACAAGTACAATCCGTTCTGGACCTGGAACCCGACGTTCAAGCACTTCCACAAGCTGCTGTTCGAGAGCTACTATCCGTACTGGCTCTGGAACACGATGTACGTGGCGATCTGCGCCACGGTGCTCTCGATCATCGCATCGGTGTTCGCGGCCTACGCGATCGTGCGGTTGCGCTACAAGGGTGCCAATCTCGTCGGGGGGCTGATCTTCCTCGCCTATCTCGTGCCGCCGTCGATCCTGTTCATTCCGCTCGCCACCGTCGTGTATCAGTACGGCCTTTTCGACTCGCCGCTGGCGCTGATCCTGACCTATCCGACGATACTGATCCCGTTCTCGACCTGGCTGTTGATGGGCTATTTCAAGACCATCCCATTCGAGCTCGAGGAATGCGCGCTGATCGACGGAGCGAGCCGCTGGCAGATCCTGATCAAGATCGTCGTGCCGCTCGCAATCCCCGGCCTGATCTCGGCCTTCATCTTCTGTTTCACGCTGTGCTGGAATGAGTTCATTTACGCCCTGACGTTCCTGCAGTCGACCAGCAACAAGACGGTGCCGGTCGCGATCGTCAACGAGTTCGTCGATGGTGACATCTACCGCTGGGGTTCGCTGATGGCGGGAGCATTGGCCGGCTCGCTGCCGCTCGTCATCCTTTACGCCTTCTTCGTGGAGCATTATGTGTCGGCGATGACCGGCGCCGTGAAGGAATGATCGCGGGGCTTGCCGAGGACGCGTTGGGAGCGGCGCGCTCCGGCCAATAAGAAGGAGTAGGCTCTTGCACATTCTGGTTCTGGGCGCCGCCGGTATGGTCGGCCGCAAACTCTGTGAACGGCTGCTGCGCGACGGCCGGCTCGGCAAGAGCGACATCACGAAATTGACCATGCACGACGTGGTCGAGCCGAAGAAGCCGGAGCGGGCCGGCTTCCCCGTCGAGACCGTGTCCGGCGATTTCGCCGTGCCGGGCGCAGCCGAGAAGCTGATCGCCGGCCGTCCCGATGTGATCTTCCATCTTGCCGCGATCGTCTCCGGCGAAGCCGAGCTCGACTTCGAGAAGGGCTACCGCATCAATCTCGACGGCACGCGGATGCTGCTCGATGCCATCCGCCTCGTCGGCGGTGGCTACAAGCCGCGCGTGGTGTTCACGTCCTCGATCGCGGTGTTCGGCGCGCCGTTCCCCGATGCGATCGGCGACGAATTCTTCCACACGCCGCTGCTCAGCTACGGCACCCAGAAGGCGATCGGCGAACTCCTGCTCGCCGACTATTCGCGCCGCGGTTTCCTCGACGGCATCGGCATCCGCCTGCCGACCATCTGCATCCGCCCGGGCCTGCCGAACAAGGCGGCATCGGGCTTCTTCTCCAACATCCTGCGCGAGCCGCTCGCCGGCAAGGAAGCGATCCTCCCGGTGTCCGAGGACGTCCGTCACTGGCACGCGACGCCACGCTCCGCGGTCGGCTTCCTGCTCCACGCCGGCACCATGGATCTCGCCACGGTCGGCCCACGCCGCAATCTGACCATGCCGGGCCTGTCCGCGACAGTCGGCGAGCAGATCGCGGCCTTGAAGCGCGTTGCGGGCGAGAAGGTCGCCGCGCGCATCAAGCGCGAGCCCGATCCCTTCATCGTCGGCATCGTCGGCGGCTGGCCGCGCAATTTCGATGCGAAGCGCGCGCGCGAGCTCGGCTTCACCACCGCCGAGAAGAATTTCGACGACATCATCCGCATTCACATCGAAGACGAGCTCGGCGGCAATTTCGTCGCCTGATCGCGCACTGAGCGGGTCATATGATGGCGAGCGTTGCTTGCATCGGCGAATGCATGGTCGAGCTCCGGCAGGCCCAGGGCGGACATTCGACCGGATCGTCCGCGGCGCAAGGGCAGGGCGGCGGCCTGTACTCGCGCGGCTTCGGCGGCGACACCCTGAACACGGCGGTGTACTTGGCGCGGCTCGAGGTGAAGGTCGACTATCTCACCGCGCTCGGCGATGATGCCCTAAGCGATGAGATGGTCGCAGCCTGGACTACCGAGGGCGTCGGTACGCGGCGCGTCGTGCGGTTGCCGGGCAAGCTGCCCGGTCTCTACATGATCCAGCTGGATGCAAAGGGCGAGCGCCAGTTCTTCCACTGGCGCGATAGCGCGGCGGCGCGGCAGCTGATGAATTTGCCGGAGACCGACGAGCTGCTCAACTCGCTGATGAGCTACGACATCGTCTATCTCTCCGCGATCACGCTCTCGATCTACGACGCGCCCGGACGCGAGCGCCTGTTCGCGGCGATCAAGCGCGCGCGCCTGCTCGGCACCCGCTTCGTGTTCGACACCAATTTTCGCGCGCGCGGCTGGCCGGGCCGCGATGTCGCGCGCGAGGTGTTTGCCACGGCCTTCGCGGCCGCCGACATCGTGCTGACCTCGATCGAGGACCTGCTCGCGCTCTACCCTGGCGAAAGCCACGAGCAGCTGATCGCCCGCATCCCTGCTCCGGAGCTGGTATTCCGCCTCGCCGAGCCGGTGAGCCTCCTGCGCTTTCCCGGCGGCACCAACGAGGTCCGCGCCGAGCCCATGACCAAGCCGGTGGTGGACACCACGGCCGCCGGCGACAGCTTTGCCGCGGCCTATATCGCCGCCCGGCTCGCCGGCTCGGAGCCGGTCGAGGCCGCCCAGGCCGGGCATCGCCTCGCCAGCCTCGTGATCTGCTATCCTGGCGCCATCATTCCGGGCTATGCCATGCCGCCGAAGAAGCGGCACCGGCCGGCGGCCTCTCGCCAGGCGACCAAGTGAAGAAGCGACCACAACGATGACCACGAGTGCCCAACAGAATCACCTTGTCGCGCTGTTCAAGGCGGCGACCGTCATTCCCGTCCTCACCATCGAGCGTATCCAGGATGCGGTGCCGCTGGCGCGTGCGCTGGTTGCCGGCGGCGTCCGCACGCTGGAGGTGACCCTGCGCACTCCTGTTGCGATCGAGGCAGCGAGGGCGATGATGTCTGAGGTCCCCGAGGCGCTCGTCGGCATTGGCACAATTCTCAATCCGGCCGACTTCACCCGCGTCGAGAAGCTCGGCGTCAAGTTCGGCATCAGCCCGGGTTTGACCCCCGACCTCCTGAAGGCCGCTGCCGACAGCGCCCTGCCGTTCGCGCCGGGCATCGCGACCGCCTCCGAGCTGATGATGGCGCTGGCCCATGGCTTCGACGTCGCCAAATTCTTCCCGGCCGAGCAGGCCGGCGGCATCAAGGGCCTTCGCGCCCTCGGCGGGCCGTTCCCGAGCGTGCGGTTCTGCCCCACCGGCGGCATCAGTGAGGCCAATGCGGCGACCTGGCTTGCCGAGCCCAACGTGGTCGCTGTTGGCGGTTCCTGGTTGTGCCCGACGGCCGAAATCCGGGCGGGGAACTGGGCCGGCATAACTGCCATCTGCCAGCGCACCCTCAAGGCCCTGAAAGCCGCGTGAAGTCTTGCTATCCCTGGGCTAAGACTTAGCTCAGGAAGAGGCCCCAGGGAGAAATGACCATGACCGCCAGCATCGTCGGATGGGCGCATACGCCGTTCGGCAAGTTCGATACCGAAACCGTTGAAAGCCTCGTCACGCGCGTCGCCAACGAGGCGCTGGCGGATGCCGGCATTTCGGCTGGCGATGTCGACGAGATCGTGCTCGGCCATTTCAACGCCGGCTTCTCGCCGCAGGATTTCACCGCCTCGCTGGTGCTCCAGGCCGACCCGAAGCTGCGCTTCAAGCCGGCGACCCGCGTCGAGAACGCCTGCGCAACCGGCTCGGCCGCCGTGCACCAGGCCTTGCGCGCGATTGCCGCAGGCGCCGCCAAGATCGTGCTGGTCGTCGGCGTCGAGCAGATGACGCGCACGCCGGGGCCCGAGATCGGCAAGAACCTGCTCAAGGCGTCTTACCTGCCCGAGGACGGCGACACGGTCGGCGGCTTCGCCGGCGTGTTCGGCAAGATTGCCAGCTCCTATTTCCAGACATACGGCGACCAGTCGGATGCGCTGGCGCTGATCGCGGCCAAGAACCACAAGAACGGCGTCGCCAACCCCTTCGCCCAGATGCGCAAGGATTTTGGCTTCGACTTCTGCCGCGCCGAGAGCGAGAAGAACCCCTATGTCGCCGGTCCCCTGAAGCGCACCGACTGCTCGCTGGTCTCCGACGGCGCCGCCGCGCTGGTGCTGGCCGATGCCGAGACCGCCAAGACCATGAGCAAGTCGATCGGCTTCCGCGCCACCGCTCACGCCCAGGACTTCCTGCCGATGAGCAAGCGCGACATCCTCCAGTTCGAGGGCTGCACCGTCGCCTGGCAGCGCGCGTTGGAAAAGGCGGGCGTGACGCTCTCCGATCTCTCCTTCGTCGAGACTCATGACTGTTTCACGGTCGCCGAGCTGATCGAGTACGAAGCGATGGGCCTGACGCCGAAGGGGCAGGGTGCTCGCGCGATCAAGGAGGGCTGGACGCTGAAGGACGGCAAGCTGCCGGTCAATCCGTCCGGCGGCCTGAAGGCCAAGGGCCATCCGATCGGGGCCACCGGCGTCTCCATGCATGTAATGACCGCGATGCAGCTCGCGGGACAGGCGCCCGAGGGCATGCAGCTCAAGAACCCAAAACTCGGCGGGATCTTCAACATGGGCGGTGCGGCGGTCGCCAATTACGTTTCCGTGCTGGAGCCGTTGAAGTAAGCTCAGTTCTGAAGGTGGGCAAAGGCGCCTACGCCCACCTGCTTTCTTGCGCTAGATGATGGTGGGCATGCTACGCTTTGCCCACCCTACGGCTCCTGATTGACTTTGCGGGAAATGCATCATGAGCAATGACTACGAAGACTCGCTGTCGATGGACGCACTGAACCATCGCATCGCGATCCTCGAGGACAATATCCGCCAGCTCATCGAGCAGGCCGCTGCCGCCTCGGGTGAGCAGAACGAGTCGCGGATCGCCGACCGCATCAATCAGCAGAACGACGAACTCGACCGTCTCATCAAGATCCGCGAATCCCGCCAGAAAAAATAGCGGGCGATATCGCCGCGGATGCATGCCGCCATACGCCGGTTGCCCTTGCGCGAGCGACGGCGCTGCCGTTAGCTGAACCGACATCGCAGGGCGTTTGAGCCCTGGGCAATGGGGAGCAAGCGATGGGGCCGCTGAAGGGCATCAAGGTCATCGACATGACCACCGTGCTGATGGGGCCTTATGCAACCCAGATGCTCGGCGACTACGGCGCCGACGTCGTCAAGGTGGAATCGCTCGACGGGGACGTCACCCGGCTGATCGGCCCGATGCGGCACGCCGGCATGGGCCCGGTGTTCCTCAACACCAACCGCAGCAAGCGCTCGATCTGCCTCGATCTGAAGAAGCCTGCGGGGCGCGATGCCGTGCTGCGGTTGCTTCGGGGCGCCGACGTTCTCGTCTACAATGTCCGGCCGCAGGCGATGGCGCGGCTTCAGCTCGGCTACGATGTCGTTTCCGAGATCAATCCACGTCTCGTCTATGCCGGCGTTTTCGGCTTCGGCCAGGACGGGCCCTATGCCGCAAAACCCGCCTATGACGATCTGATTCAGGGAGCGACCGGGCTGCCGGCGCTGATGGCGCAGACCGGCGACGGCGTCCCGCGCTACGTGCCCAACGCGCTGGTCGATCGCATCGTCGGCCTCACCGCGGTGGGCGCGATCTGCGCCAGCCTCGTGCATCGCGACCGCACCGGCCGCGGCCAGCGCGTTGACATCCCGATGTTTGAAACCATGGCCGGGTTCGTCATGGGCGATCACATGGGCGGGCTCACCTATGAGCCGCCGCTCGACAAGGGCGGCTACGCCCGCCATCTCTCGCGCGACCGTAGGCCTTACAAGACTTCAGACGGCTATCTCAGCGTCATCGTCTACAACGACAAGCAGTGGGAGAACTTCTTTGACGCGACGGGGCGCGCCGATCTACGCGCCGATCCTAAATTCGCAACCTTCGCCGGCCGCGCTGCCAATATCGACGTCGTCTATGCCGAGCTCGCGCGCATTTTTGAGACGCGCAGCACGGCCGAATGGATCGACCTGCTGACCAAGGCCGACGTGCCGGTGATGCCGATGCACGACCTCGCATCGATCCTGCACGATCCACATCTGGAAGCGACGAATTTCTTCCCGGTCGTGAACCATCCGACCGAGGGGCCGATCCGCAGCATGAAGGTGACGGCCACCTGGTCGGAGACCGAGGCGGTGCCGGTTCGGCTCGCGCCGCGGCTCAACGAGCATGGCGCGGAAATTTTGCGCGAGATCGGTTATTCCGCCGACGAGATCGCTGCCATGATCCGCGATGGCGTCACCGGATCGGCGCCGGAGTAGGGAAACGACGATGACCACGGCTCTCTCATCCGTCATTCCGGGGCTCGCGAAGCGAGAACCCGGATCCTCGAGCTTCCGGGTTCGGCCCTTCGGATCGCCCCGGAATAACGAAGAGGAAAAGTGAGACCCATGAGCTTCATCACCGGCGTCGGCCTCACGCCTTACGGCAAGCACGAAGGTGCATCCTCGCTCGACCTGATGAGCAAGGCTGCGCAAGCTGCGCTCGACGATGCCGGGCTGAAGCGCGCCGAGATCGACGGCATCCTCTGCGGCTACTCCACCGTCTCGCCGCACATCATGCTAGCGACCGTCTTCGCCGAGCATTTTGGCATCCGCCCCGCTTACGCCCACGCCGTTCAGGTTGGCGGCGCCACGGGTCTCGCGATGACGATGCTCGCACATCACCTCGTCGAGGCGGGCCTCGCGCGCCACGTGCTCGTGGTCGCCGGCGAGAACCGCCTTACGGGCCAGAGCCGCGACGCCTCGATCCAGGCGCTGGCGCAGGTCGGCCATCCCGATTACGAGGTGCCGCTTGGCCCGACCATTCCCGCCTATTATGGGCTGGTCGCCACCCGCTATATGCACGAATACAGCGTGACCGAAGAGGATCTCGCCGAGTTCGCGGTGCTGATGCGTAAGCATGCGTGCACCCATCCTGGCGCGCAATTCCATGATCCCATCACGGTCGCCGACGTTATGGCCTCGAAACCGGTGGCGATGCCGCTGAAGCTGCTCGACTGCTGTCCGGTGTCCGACGGCGGCGCTGCATTCATCGTTAGCGGCGAGCGGACCGGGGAGGCGGGCGTGCGCATCCGTGGCTGCGCGCAGGCCCACACCCATCAGCATGTCACGGCCGCACCCGGCCTCAGCGAACTCGGCGCGGAAATATCGATCGCGCGCGCCAAGGAGGCGACGGGCCTTGCGATCTCGGACGTGCGCTACGCCGCCATCTACGACAGCTTTACGATCACGCTCGCGATGCTGCTGGAGGACCTCGGCCTCGCCGGCCGCGGCGAGGCTGCGGCCCGTGTACGATCAGGCCATTTCAACCGTGATGGCGCGATGCCGCTGAACACCCATGGCGGCCTGCTCAGCTATGGCCATTGCGGCGTCGGGGGCGCCATGGCGCATCTGGTCGAGACGCATCTGCAGATGACGGGACGGGCGGCGAATCGGCAGGTGCGCGATGCCTCAATCGCGCTCTTGCACGGCGACGGCGGCGTGCTGTCGTCCCATGTAAGCATGTTCCTGGAGCGGGTGCGATGAGCGAGCGTCTGGGCGATTGGACCAAGGGCGAACAGGCTATCACCTATCAAACCTGCGCCGCCTGCCGCCATGTGCAGTATTTCCACCGCGCCTTCTGCGCCGCTTGCGGCGTGTCCGATCCGCACGAAGAGCGCGCCAGCGGCAAGGGCAGGGTCTACGCGATCTCGCTGGTCTGCCGCGCTGCGACGCCGGAGACGCGCGCGCACGTGCCCTACAACATCCTGCTGGTCGATTGCGATGAGGGTTTTCGCCTGATGGCGCACGGCGAGACCGGGCTCGCCATCGGCGATTCTGTCACCGCGAGCTTCAGGCTCTTTGCCGGAAAGCTCGTGCCGTTCTTCACCAAAGAGGCGTGAGAGAGAAGCGGGATTCGTCATTCGGGGGCGGTCCAAAGGACCGGGCCTGGAACGGGATTCTGGGCCTGGCGCTGTGCGAGGCGCCACCCCGGAATGACGAAAACTCTAAACCTCCAACTAAAGCGCGATGAGATTAGGATAAATCGTCATCGCGCCTTAGGTTATTGTTTGAGCATGATCTCCGCGAAAACGCGTTCCGCGCTTGTCGCGAGGGAAAACCGCTACAATTTTCCGGATCATGCTCTAACGCCCGTAGAACAAGATGCTGGCGATGACGAGCATGGCCGTCACGGCCAGCATATGCGCGAGCGCTCCCGAGGCCGCCCCCTTGGTGGCTTCCTTCATGCCTTTTTCTCCCTAGACTTGGGCGTGACTCATCGTTGCGCGGCTTGCGCACCCGACGGCCAATTGTTTTACTCGGAACACCCCAGTTACGAGTATCCGCCGCGATCTGTCCCCACGCGGCGAATATCGACTGTGTCAAGGTTGATCAGCAATGCGGCGGCAATTTGACTCGATGATGTTGCTCCTGCGTCAGCGCAAGAATAGAGTTTCGGGGAGCTCTCGCCGGCAACGACAAAAAGCATCAAAATCTCCGAGAAGACTTCAGGAAAATCATGGCCCGCATCAATTACAGCGACCCGTCCAAGGCCTCCGACCGCACCCGCGAAATCCTCGACAAGAATCGCAACGCCAACATTTTCCGCATGATGGCGCACTCACCGAGCTATTTCGAGCAGTATTGCCGCTTGGGAGGCGCCATCCGCCACAAAGGTGAGCTCGATCCGGTGGTGCGCGAGCTTGCAATCACACGCACCGGCATTCTGTGCGAGGCGCCCTACGAGATCGTAGCGCACAAGCGCATCGGCAAGAATGTCGGGGTCACCGACGAGCAGAACGAGGCGCTTGAGAATTGGCAGGCCGCGAGTTGCTTCAACGAGGTGCAGCGCGCCGCGCTCGCGTTCACCGACGAGATCGTGAAATCGAACAAACCGACGGACGCGACCTTCAAGGCGATCGCGTCGAAGCTGACACCGGCCGCGCTGATCGAGCTCCAGCTCTCGGTCGGCTTCTACATCATGACATCAAAGTTTTTGGAAACCTTCGAGATCGATCTTCAGCCGGTCACGGAAGTGGTGGGCTGATCCTTAGGAGCGGCGAGGGATGCCGATGACGATCGATGAATATGCGGCTTGGGCCGCGCGCATTGGGAAAGTCGAAGAGCATCCGTCCAACGAGCGGCTGTCCTATCTCGGCCTCGGCCTTGCCGGCGAAGCCGGCGAGGTCGCCGATCACATCAAGAAGCTGCTCCGCGACGGCTGGCTGGATCAGGCGGGTCTCGTCGATGAACTCGGCGATGTCGTCTACTACTGGGCTTGCCTGTGTGCGGCCACAGGCCAGCAGCCATCCGACGTGCTCAAGGCGAGCGCAGCCAGGATCAACCGGCGCCTAAGCGAGGCCGCGAGCCGCTGAGCCGGTTCGGATCACCTCTCCCCGTCGCGGAGAGGTGAAGAACCGCGCCCAGCGCTACGTCGACGTCAAAATATCCACCTTCGCGTTCGCCACGATCAGGCGGTCGGCCAATAGCTGCGCCAGATTGCGCATGATGCGCTCGCTGGCGTGCGGGTGCTGCTCGCGGAAGCGCTCGAAATCCTTCAAGGCCACCTCGAACGCGGTCGCCGCCATGTCGGCGAATACGTCGGCGGACCGCGTTGCTTCCAGCAGCGCCATCTCACCAAAGGCCATGCCTGCGGTGAGCGTTGCCAGCCTGACGCCATCGGGCAGCGTGACGTGGACCGCGCCGCTGCGGAGGAAGAACACGGCATCGGCGGGATCGCCGGTCGTGACGATTTTGGCGCCGGACGGATAAGTCCTGACGGTGCAGATTGCGGCGAGATCGCTCAGCTCGTCCTCGCTCAGCCCCGCGAGCAGCGGCTGCTCGGTAAGCTCGGTGGTCTCGTGGAAGTCGATCGAGCCGCCATAGCGGTAGACGATCTGGTCTTCGGCCCATTCGATCGCGGTGTCGAGCAGGTAGAAGTCGCGGACGTTCTTCAGCTCCGCCGTCCATTCCCGCAAGCTGTCCCATTCCTTGGAGGCGCGCCTGACGCCCGACAGCACCACCGTGACGTTGAGTGCGGCGAGCTCTTCGAACGTTTCGGCGATTAGCCGCGCTCCGGCGCGCGTAGTGGAGGGGACGCGATGCAGATCGAAGATCACGAATTGCGGCCGCGGACGGCCTGCAAGCCGGCGCGAGACGTAGTCGACGGCCGACAGCGACAGTGTTCCGACCAGCTCGATGACCCGCACCTCCTGCTCATGCGCGGAAAGAATCTCGCGCTCCTGGGGCCGGCGCACGCGTCGCGACGGGCTCCTGCCGATGTCGTAATCAGCGATGACGGCGTTGCGTGCGTCGTCGCTGCGGTTGAGCATGTGCAGATCGTAATGCGAGGACAGCGCCTCGCAAACCTTGATGCCGCGCACGCTGTTGCCGTGCTTGTCGAGCTTGGGCGAATAGCTGCCGAGGCCGAGCCGGGCAGGGAGTGCGGCGAGGATGCCGCCGCCGACACCGCTTTTGGCGGGAATGCCGATCCGGTAGATCCATTCGCCGGCATAATCGTACATGCCCGAGGAGGTCATCACGGAGAGCGTACGCGAGATTGCGTAGGGCGTCAGCACCTGCTCGCCGGTGACCGGATTGATGCCGCGATTGGCGAGCGTGGCCGCCATCACCGCGATGTCGCGCGCCGTGACCAGAACGGCGCATTGCCGGAAATAGACGTCGAGCACGGCCGCGACGTTGTCGGAGATCACGGCGTTGGTCTTGAGGAGGTAGCCGATGGCCCGGTTGCGGTCGCCGGTCTGGCTTTCCGAAGCATAGACGGCCTCATCGAGAGCGAGATCGCGTCCGGCGAAACGGCTGAGCGCAAGGCGGATCTGCTCGAAAGCGCCCGCGCCCTTGCTGTCGTAGATCAGCCCCGTGCAGGCGATTGCGCCGGCATTGACCATCGGGTTGAACGGATGGTTCTCCGAATTGAGCCGGATCGAGTTGAAGGGATCGCCGGAAGGTTCGACGCCGATCGCGCTTTCGACCTTGCCTGCTCCCAAAAGGTCCAGCGCCAGCGCGAACACGAACGGTTTTGACATCGACTGGATGGTGAAGGGCACCCGGCTGTCGCCGACTTCGTAGACATGCCCGTCCAGCGTCGCGAGGCTGATGCCGAAATGGGCAGGGTCGGCCTTGCCCAGCTCGGGGATGTAGTCGGCAACGCTGCCTGAGGTGTCGGCAGAGAATTCGTTGAGGCAATTGTTCAGAAACCGCAGCAAGGGCGGTTTCGAGCGGGTCCAGGCGGAGGCGGCGGGCGAGTGCGGCTTCATCGCCTCACTTGTGCAACGCAATCAGGGCGCGCGCAACCCGTCCGGCACGATGGTATGCCGGCGAACCAGGAGAAGCGCGAGCAAAGTCGTGGGCACGAGGATCGCAAGGCCAAGCAGCGTCACCTGCATCTGCGACAGCGGCATGATCCCGCCGCCGGGCGTCGCGACCACGAAGCCGCCGATCACCAGCAGGACACGGATCGGCCATTCCAGCGCGCCGGCGCCGCGAAGGTCGCCGACGAAGGGCTGGTAGCCCTGGATGCCGCCGCAGATGAACAGCGTGCCGAACGCGGCAAGCCCCATCAGGCCGAGGCCGGCGAGGTATGGGCTTGGCCCTTGCAGCACCAGCGCCGGATTGAGCACGAAGAAGAAGGGGATGAAGTAAATGATGCTGCCGACCCACATCGATTCCCACCCGGTCTTCATCGCCGGCGAGCCGGCGATGCCTGCGGCCGCGAACGAGGCGATGGCGACCGGCGGCGTGATCGACGACAGCATGCCCCAATAGAAGATGAACATGTGCACGGCCATGCGATTGAGCCCGAGCTTCTCCAGCGCGGGCGCGACCAGGATGGCGAGGAAGATGTAGCAGGCCGTCGTCGTCAGGCCGAGGCCGAGGATCAGGCTGGTGAGCGCGCACATGCCGAGCAGCAGGAAAGCATTGTCGCCGGCAATGTGCAGGAGGTCGTTGGCAAGGCTCGACACCACACCGGTCATCGAGAACGCGCCGATCAGCAGGCCGCAGCCGGCGAGGATGCCGACCAGCTCGACGAAGGTGCGGCCGTTGATCTCGAGGAACTTGCCGATGGTCGCAAACGTCCAGCGCGTGTCCTTGGAGAAGAATTGGTTGAGCACCAGCAGTAGCGCGGTGGCGTAAAACGGCGCGTGGCTCTCGCGCTTGAAGTAGAGCAGCATCACGATCAAAAGTGCGATGACGAAGACGTAATACCAGCCCTCCCTGATCGTATCCATGATGCGGGGCAGCTCGGCGCGCGGAATCCCCTTCAGCCCGTGGCGCGCGGCGTAGGCGTCGACCTGCATGAACAGGCCGATGTAGTAGAGCGTCGCCGGAATGATCGCGGCGATCGCGACATCGGCGTAGCTGACATTAAGGAACTGCGCGATCACGAAGGCGGTCGCGCCCATTACCGGCGGCGCCAGCACCGCGCCGGTCGAGGCGCAGGCCTCGATCGCACCGGCATAGGACGCGCGAAAACCGCTCTTCTTCATGACAGGAATGGTCATGGTGCCGGCGGTGAGCACGTTGGAGATGATGGAGCCCGACATCATGCCGAGGAGGCCGCTGGCAAAGATGCAGACTTTCGCCGCCCCGCCGCGGAAGGTGCCGCACAGTGCGAAGGCGAGATTGATGAAGAACTTTCCGGCCCCCGTCATCATCAGCGCCGTGCCGAACACCAGGAAGCCGATCACGGTGTCGGCGAAAGCCTGAATGGGAATGCCGAGCAGGCTCTCGCCGGAGAGCACGTGGTAGGCGGTTGCTTGCTCGAGCGTCGATTGTGTGCCGCGGAACGGGCCGAGCCAGCCGGCCTCGGCGAACAGCGGATAGACGGTGAAGGGCAGGACGCTCAGCAGCAGGCTCCAGCCGCCGGTGCGGCGCAGCGCCTCCATCAGCATCACCCACATCACGAGGCCCGCCGCGATCACGCCGTTAGGCGCGCCGCCGAACTCCCAGCCGGCCTCAGCCGCCTTGCGTACGTTCGACATTAGCATCAGCGCCGCCGCGAAGGTCGCGACGAACAAGACGAGATCGTACCAGGGAATCCGGTCGAGCGGCGCGCGTTCAGTCCCAGGGAAGATCAAGAAGGTGAACGGCAGCATCAACGCTATCAGAAGATAGAAGTATTCGGTGTTGAGCTGGGTGTAGCCGACGAAGAAGCGCAGCGAGAATTGCTGGTTGATGCAGAGCAGGATGGTTGCCGCCGTCGCGACCACCAACGTCCAGCGCCAGGCGCCGCGCAACGTGCGCACGCGCGTGACCTCCGCCTCCTGCATGTTGGCGGCGGCGCCGTGCGGATCGTCGAACACGATCCGCTTGGCCTCGTCCTGCGGGCCGGTGGAGACTGAAGTAGAAGACATGATCCTGTTCTAATCCTCGAAGCCGTTCGGCATGTCGGCCTTAGCGAGCGCAGCGGCGCGGGCCTTCATCCAGCCGTCGAGGAACGCCTTGTCATCCGATGGCGGATTGGATTTGCCGTACTCCGCCCACGCTGCGCCAAGCACCTCTTGCCGGTTGATCAGCTTGTTATTGTGCGCTTCCTGCGCGTCGGTCCACTGTCCGGCTTCCTTCAGCGCCTTCACCGCGCCGGGATGCACCGGCACCACCCAGTTCTTGGTTTGCCGGTCGGCGGCAAGCCCGCCGGCGCCCGGCGCGGAATCCTTGTAGGCGTCGTAGTTCACGATCATCGCCTTCGTGATCGCATAGACCTGATCGGCCGGTTGCGAGGCATAGGCGACGAAGATCGGATAGGGATAGTTGCCGAGCTCGACCGGCTTGTCCGGCGAGATGCCGGCGCCGCAGGTCGCAAGCTGCGGGAAGAAGAACGAGCCGACCTTCTGCATCCGCGCCCAGCCCTCCTTGTCCTTGGCGGGGAGCGGCGGCCAGATCAGCCCGCGCGGCGAAGTCTCGGCTTCCTTGGCAGGACCGGTGATGGTGGTGCCAAAGGCAGCATCGACGTCGTTGTTGATCAGGCCTTTCCACATCGCGCCGTAGCTGGCGAACTCGACCACCTTGACATCCTTCTGCGTCAGCCCCGCGAAGGCGAGCACTGCGAGCGAGTTCTGGTTCAGCGCCGGCGAGCCGACGACGAAGCCGACACGCTTGCCCCTGAGATCTTTCAGCTCCTTCACGCCGGTGTCGGCGGCGACGGCGAGCGAGCCGCAATTGCAGTCGACGGTTGAGAGCAGGATCTGGAGCGGCTGCGGTCCCCATTCCTTCGATCCGAACTCGAATACGCCTTCCTGCGCGAAATAGGTGCCAGATCCCATCGCCGCGGAGGCCGCACGCTTGGCGCGGAGCGGCGCGAGGCGGGCGACGTCGTTGCCGGCGGGGAGCACGCGCACGTCGGTGCCGTATTTGTCCTTCATCATCTTGCCGACGCCGACTGCTATGTTGAAGCCGGCAGTGCCGGTGTCATAGGCGGTGAACGTCAATGTCGCCGGCAGCTTGATGTCCTCGGCGAACGCATAGCGTGTAGACGCAAAAGAAATGCCCGCCACCAAGGCAGGCGCGAGCACGAGCAGCCCACGAAGCATGTTTCCCTCCTTCATCCTCGCGTTTGCCGCGAAGAAACTTTTTGCTTGAATCGGATCATGTCACCGGGATCAGGCGATGGCAACGCCGTCTCGCGAATGCCGCAATGAGACTGACAGATTGTCGCGGAAGTGACGGATTATGCAGTCAGCTCGCGACAATCGCGATCGCCTGTCCCTCGGCAACGACGTCGTCGAGCTTCACCAGCAGCGATGTGATCGTGCCGCTCGCGGGCGATGGCACCGGTATCTCCATCTTCATGGCTTCGACCACCACAACGTCATCGCCATCCGCGACGGTTCCTCCAACTTGCACGGGAGTCGCGCAGACACGGCCCGCGACTTCGGTAACGATTTTAATTTCTGGCATGCCATCGCCTTTTTGTTGTCGTCGCAAAATGCCTGAGGTAGCGTCGTCTGCAAGTGGAATTTAATTCCGCACAGCGGAACAAACGGTAGGGATCATGGGACGACGTTCGGAGCGGTTGAGTAGGCAAGGTGCGCTCGCCGGCGATGCCGGTGAGGGTGATGTCATCCAGGTGGTATCGCGCGCGTTCGACGTGCTGCGATGCTTCGAGGGCCACGATAGCAGGCTCGGCAATCTCGAGATTTCAAATCGCTGCGGCCTGCCGCGCTCGACGGTGTCGCGGCTCACGCACACGCTGACCCGCATGGGTCAGCTTGTGTATCTGCCGCGCGACCAGAAGTATCGCATCGGCCCGAGCGCGGTGGCGATGAGCGCTTCGATGATGAAGGGCGCGCAGCTGCGCAGCATGATCCGCCAGCGGCTTCAGGAAGTCGCCGAGCAGGTTCCGGGCACGGTCGGCTTCGTCGTTCCCGATCGTTTCCATCTCGTCTATCTCCAGTTCGCGCGCTCAGCGACCGCACTCGGCCTGCACGAGGGCACCGGCAGCCGCATCTCGATGGCTTCGACCGCCGCGGGCGCGGCCTACACTGCGGCGCTCGCGCCCGAGATGGGCGACACCTTCATTGCGGACATGGAGCGGGAAGCGCCCGAGGCTGCGAAGATTCTCAAACCCCGCATCGAGGCCAACCGGCAATCGCTGCGCGAGCGCGGCTATGTCGTAGCCTGCGGCCTCTGGAGCCCGCACATCAACGGACTCGCTGTGCCGATCTGGTCGCCGCAGTATCAGACCTTCGTGGTCGTCACGATCGGTCTTTTGGCCGCAATGTATGACGAGCAACGGCTGCATGACGAAGTCGCCCCGTTGATGCTCGCGCTCGGCCGCTCGCTCGGCAGCCTGATGGAAGGCGCGGAGGGCGATGCCTTCAACAACCGTATCTCGCGTAGACCGGTCGCCATAGCCGTGCATAACAAGAACAAGCCGATCAACTCGGAGGGAGTGAATGAACTGGAAGCCGGAACTCGACGAGCTAGCCCGGCGCGAAGCCTTCGCGCGGGAGATGGGCGGCGTTGACAAGGTCAAGCGACAGCATGACCAGGGCCGGCTGACTGTTCGGGAGCGAATCGGCGGACTGATCGACAAAGGCAGCTTTCACGAAATCGGTGCGGTCTCCGGCATCGGTGAGTACGATTCCAGCGGCGAGTTGCAGAAGCTGACGCCGGCGAACTGCGTGTTCGGTCGCGCACGCGTCGACGGCCGCACCGTGGTCGTGGTCGGCGACGATTTCACGGTGCGCGGCGGCTCGGCGGACGCGTCGATCTCGGCCAAGCCGCTGATGGCGGAGGAAATGGCGCACGACTTCCGGCTGCCCATTATCCGCATCATCGAAGGCTCCGGCGGCGGCGGCTCGGTCAAGACCATCGAGACCAAGGGCGCGGCCAATCTGCCGGGCGGCATCGGTGGCACGCGGTGGTATCGCTTCACGACGGAGAATTTGTCGCGCGTACCGGTCGTCGCGCTCGGCCTCGGGTCGGTCGCGGGGCTCGGTGCTGCGCGTCTCGCCGCCAGCCACTATTCCATCATGACCCGAAAGTCCGCGATGTTCGTTGCGGGCCCACCGGTGGTGAAGGCGCTGGGGCAGGACCTCTCGAAGGAAGAACTTGGCGGCGCCGACATCCAGACTCGCGCCGGTGCGGTCGATCATGCGGTCGAGACCGAGGAGGAGGCGTTTGCCTGCGCGCGGCGCTTCCTGTCCTATCTGCCGTCCTCGGTGTACGAGCTGCCGCCGACCTTGCCGTGCACCGACGATCCGGAACGCGCCGAGGAAGCGCTGCTGAACGCGGTGCCGCGCAACCGCAAGCAGGTCTATAAGATGCGCCCGATCATCGACGCCGTCGTCGACACGGGCTCGTTCTTCGAGGTCGCAAAGAACTTCGGTAAGCCTGTTATCGTCGGTCTTGCCCGGCTCGAGGGTAGGGCGGTGCTGCTGCTCGCCAGCGACAGTTTTCACTATGGCGGCTCCTGGACGGCGGATGCCTGCCAGAAGGTGGTGCGCTGGGTCGACTTCGCCGAGACCTTCCACCTGCCGATCGTCTATCTCATGGACTGCCCGGGCTTCATGATCGGCCTCGACGCGGAGAAGGCGGCCACCATCCGCCACGGCGTCCGCGCCATGGCCGCAGTCAACCAGACCACCGTGCCCTGGTGCACAATGATCCTGCGCAACGCCTTCGGCGTGGCCGGCGTCGTGCATCAGCCCGCCGATCGTTTCTCGATCCGCTACGCCTGGCCGTCCGCCTATTGGGGTTCGCTCCCGCTCGAGGGCGGCATCGAAGCCGCCTACCGCGCCGATATCGACGCGGTCGAGGACAAGGCCGCGAAGCTGGAGGAGATCGAGGAGCGCCTCAACAAACTGCGTTCGCCGTTCCGCTCTGCCGAAAAATTCTGGATCGAGGAGATCATCGATCCCAGAAAGACGCGGTCGCTGCTGTGCGAGTTCGCGCGCCTCGCCGAGCCGCTGCGCAAGCCAGGGCCGCCGGAGAACTTTTCGATCAGGCCGTGACGTTCAGCCATCGTCGCGACTGCGCGACAATCTTGTCGCGGCAGCCATGGCGTGACCTCAAAACAAGAACGCGCTACGCTTCCCCGGCAAAAACGAGAGGACGCGCCAATCGTGTATGACTTCATTATCGTGGGCGGCGGCTCGGCGGGGTCCGTGCTGGCCCACCGGCTCTCCGCAAGAAACGCCAGCAAGGTCCTGCTGTGCGAAGCCGGACAGGACACACCACCCGGCAACGAGCCGGCCGAGATCAGGGACAGCTATCCGGGCACTGCGTATTTCGATCCGCGCTTCCACTGGACCGAACTCAAGGTCACGACGCAAGTTGTCAGCCACAACAATCCGAACGAGGAACGTCCTCCTTTACGCAAATACGAGCAGGCGCGCGTGCTCGGCGGCGGCTCGTCGATCAATGGTCAGATGGCCAATCGCGGCGCGCCGACCGATTACGACGAATGGCAGGCGCGGGGCGCCGAGGGCTGGAGCTGGAACGACGTGCTGCCCTTCTTCAAGAAAGTCGAGCGGGACCTCGATTTCGACGGACCGTACCACGGCAAGGACGGCAGGATCCCGGTCCGCCGTATCCCGAGGGAGCACTGGACGCGGCATTCACAGGCCTTCGCCGCGGCCTTCCAGCAGGCCGGCCATCAGTTCGTGCCGGACCAGAACGGCGAGTTCGTCGACGGCTATTTCCCGGTGACGCATTCGAACCAAACCGAGCAGCGCGTTTCGGCCGCGATGGGCTATCTCGATCGCGACACCCGTAAACGCGCCAACCTCACGATCTCCACCAACACGCAGGTTCGGGAGCTGCTGTTCGAGGGCACGCAATGCGTCGGCGTGAAAGCTGTGATCGATGGACGGGAGCAAGAATTTCGCGGTCGCGAGATCATTCTCTCCAGCGGCGCCATCCATTCGCCAGCGCATCTCTTGCGCGCCGGCATCGGCCCGGTCGGTCACCTCAAGGATCTGGGCATTCCCGTGCTGATGGGGCTGCAAGGCGTCGGCCAGCGCCTGATGGATCATCCCTCGATCTCGCTGTCGTCCTTCGTTCGCCGCGGCGCGCGCATGAACGAGCACACCAGGCGCCACATGCAGCTTGGGCTGCGATATTCCTCCGGGCTGCCGGGCGTGCCGAAAGGCGACATGTTCGTCGTCGTCATCAGCAAATCGGCCTGGCACGCGGTCGGCGCGCAGATCGGCTCGCTCCTTACCTTCGTCAACAAGACCTATTCCGAGACCGGGCAGGTCAAGCTTACCTCGCGCGATCCCTCAGCGGAGCCGATCGTCGAGTTCAATTTGTTGTCCGACCGGCGCGACCTCGATCGCCTCATGAGCGGTTTCCGCAAGATGGCGGCGGTGCAGATGAGCGAAGTCGTCAGGAAGGTGACCGACAAGCCGTTCCCGGCCGCCTACACCGACCGCGTCCGCAAGATCGGCGTGGTCAATACCAAAAACAGAATTCTCACCACGATCGCCGCGGCTCTGATGGACGGCCCGGCGGCGCTGCGTCACTACATGATCGACAATTTCGTGGTCGAGGGTTTTACCTTCGATCAGGTGATGAACGACCACGAGGCGCTGGAAGCTTTCGTGCGCAAGGCGACCATCGGCGTGTGGCATGCCTCGTGCTCATGCCGCATGGGCCGGGACGACGATCCGATGGCAGTGGTCGACAACCAGGGCCACGTCAAGGGCGTGCAGGGCCTGCGCGTCGTCGACGCGTCGATCTTCCCGGTGGTGCCATGCGCCAACACCAATTTTCCGGTATTAATGACCGCGGAGAAGATCGCGGCGGCGATGATGCAGTGAGCGGCAGGGTGCGCACCGGACGTTGGCCAATCAAGTGCCTCCGCAACGCTCCAGTTGCGGACGGGACTTGGTTGCATGCCGCAAGCTTGACTTGCTGGGCGGGCATTCGTGCGCTGCGAGTTAATCATCTCAGCCGCTACGTGTAGGCGACGACGATTGCAGGTTGTGTCGCGCAATCCAGCCATTTTTGGCCGCTCTTTAGGCCCATTTCAGCCAAACTGTTATTGGTTTCTCGTTGTCCGGGGCAGGGTCTCTCATTTGGAGTCCTGCAATGTTCAAGCGAGTATTTTCTGCGTGCGTCTTCGTTGTTCTAGGTTCTGTCGCTTCGGAAGCCCGGCCTTATCGCATTCATCAAGCCACTGAATGCAATGTCACCATGCCCTGCGACTTCTCGTATTCGAGAACGCGAAACGAGCGGACTTCCAGGTCCTCACTGATTTCCAGATCTTCACTCAATTCCAGGTCTTCTCTACAAGCCTACCGCTCGACGCAACTGACAGTGACTGATGCAGGGGGCGCCGCCACGCCGGCGACCGTCTCCGGTGTATCCGGCGCGCGCGTTATCGGTGGCCGTCCGGCCGGTTGCCCTTCGTCCTTCTGCGGCTGCGGCGCGGCTCTGCGCGTGTTCGGCCGTATCGTGCCGGAATTGAATCTTGCGGCCAATTGGCTGCGCTTTCGGCGGACATCACCCGCACCAGGAATGGTTGCTGCACGACGAGGACACGTTTTCGTCCTGGAGCAGCACCTCGGGGGCGACGTCTGGATGGCCTATGACGCCAACTCGGGCGGGCGCGCGACGCGAATCCATGCGCGTTCATTGCGAGGGTATACGATCGTCAACCCGCGCGGCGGTTCGATGGCTTGAGGACGGCGGACACTATACTCTCGACAAGACCATGGACAGGTCGCGCCACCTTTGCGACCCGCCCATGCTGGACCATTGATTGGCGCCGGGCGCAGCGTCGATCACAGCCGCAGCACCTTGCCGGGATTCATGATGTTCTGCGGATCGAGCGCGCGCTTGATGGTGCGCATGATGTCGAGCTCGGTCTTCGAGCGATAGTGACTGAGCTCGTCGAGCTTGTCGATGCCTATGCCGTGCTCCGCCGAGATCGAGCCCCCCATGGAGGTGATGAGATCGTTCACGGCCCGCGTGATGACGCCCTTGTATTGGGTCAGCGTCTGCTGATCCATGCCGAGCGGCCCCATGAATGAAAAATGCAGATTGCCGTCGCCGATATGTCCGAGCGGATAGGGGCGGATGGTGGGGAGAATGCCGAGCACGGCCTTGAGTCCCAGATCGATGAACTCGGGAATCCTGGAGATCGCAACGGATACGTCGTAGCTCAGTCCCGGTCCCTCGGCCCGGGAGGCCTCGGCGACACCCTCGCGGATGCGCCACATTTTGCGCGACTGGCTGACCGTGTGTGCGATCGCTGCATCGCGCACGCGACCGGCCTCGAGCTGATCGGCGAGAAACTGCTCCATCTTCTCGGACATGCCCTCGGTGCCGTCCCGGCGTGGGCGTGCGGATGACCATTCGAGCAGGAGGTACCATGACGTATCTGCCTTGAGCGGATCCTGAGTGCCGGGGATATGGCGCAGCACCATGTCTATGGCGGAGCGGCTCATCAGCTCGCAGGAGCCGACATTGTCTTCGGAGGCGCTGTGGGCTTCGGACAGGATTTCCAGAGCCGCGCGCGGATCGCGCACCGCCAGCCAGGCGGTGCAGACGTCCTTCGGGGCAGGCCATAGCTTGAGAACGGCCTTGGTGATGATCCCCAGCGTGCCTTCGGCACCCATGAACAGGTGCTTGAGATCGTAGCCGGTGTTGTCCTTCTTGAGCGCGCGCAATCCGTCCCAGACCTCGCCATTGGGCAGCACGACTTCGAGCCCCAGCACGAGATTACGGGCGTTGCCATAGCGCAGCACCTGCACGCCGCCGGCGTTGGTCGACAGATTGCCACCGATCATGCACGAGCCCTGGGCACCGAGGCTGAGCGGCAGGAACCTGTCGTGTGCGCTTGCTGTCTCCTGAAGCGTCTGCAGCACGCAGCCGGCCTCGACCGTCATCGAATAGCCGACCGGATCGACCTCCAGAATGCGGTTCATGCGGCCGAGCGACAACACGATGCCGGTGTGCGCAGGCCAGGGCGTCGCCCCGCCCATCAGACCGGTGTTGCCGCCTTGCGGCACGATCGCGACGCCGTGCTCGTGGCAAAGCCGGACCACCCTGGAGACCTCCTCGGTGCTGCCGGGACGAACGATGGCACCGGCTCCGCCGACCAGCAATCCGCGCCAATCGGTCACGAACGGTTGCTTGCCGTGCTCGTCCTCGATGAGACCTTTTTGGCCCACGATCGCGCGCAACGCATCGCGCATTTCGGTGGTCAAAGGAGTGGCTGGAATGTCGGGTGGGGACGACGGGAAGGCAGCCGGCATGTGTTTCCTCTGGTGCATCTTTGGTGTGCACTGTGCACGTGACGTGCTGGGGTATTGTCCACGTTTGTGCCCGGGAGTCTAATGGGAATATAGCTCAAATTCCGCGGGGGCTCGGCGTCACTGCCAGCGCCGCGAAGCCGCGAGTCGCCTTTTACGGCGCGGCGTCTCGCCTCGGCAATGCCGCGGTGTTCGGCTTCATCACGATGAGGTACTAGGCCGTCGCCGCTTGCGGGTTCGACCTGGGTTGCCGCGACAGTGCCAGCACGATGACCGAAGCGAACACACACAGCGCGCCAGCGACGAAGAAGGCGGGCAAGTAGCTCTCATAGACGGTGCGCGACAGGCCAGCGCCGAAGGCGGCGGTGCCGGCGCCGAGTTGATGGCCGGCAAAGATCCAGCCGAACACGAGGTTGGCGCGCTCGGGCCCGAACTTCTGCGCGGTGAGCCGTACGGTCGGCGGAACCGTGGCGATCCAGTCGAGCCCGTAGAACATCGCGAACATCGATAAGCCGTAGAACGAGAAATCGCTGAAGGGCAGGAAGATCAGCGACAGCCCGCGCAGGCCGTAATACCAGAACAAGAGCCAGCGATTGTCGTAGCGGTCTGACAGCCAGCCCGACATGATGGTGCCGAAGAAATCGAAGATGCCCATTGCCGCAAGCAGGCTTGCCGCCTGCACCTGCGGGATGCCGAAATCGAGGCACATCGGGATCAGGTGCACCTGGACGAGACCATTGGTTGAGGCGCCGCAGACGAAGAAGGTCGCAAACAGGATCCAGAACGCAGTCGACTTCGAGGCGTCGCGCAGCGTGCCGAGCGCAACGCCGGTGATCGAGCCGTGACTGGCCGGCGGAGCGGGCAGCGGCGCGGTCCCTGCGTCGCCGAATGGGCGCAGGCCGACATCGCTCGGCCGGTCACGCATCGCGAGCAGGACTGCCAGCGCCGAGACGCCGAGCATGATGCAGACGAAGCCGAGTGCGAGGCGCCAGCCGAACCGTTCGGTGAGGCTTGCGAGCAGCGGCAGGAATACGAGCTGACCCGTGGCGACGCTCGCCGTCATGATGCCGACGACGAGGCCGCGTCTTGCTGCGAACCAGCGCGTGGCGATGGTGGCGCCCAAAACCAAGGCGGTCATGCCGGTGCCGATGCCGATCACCACGCCCCAGAGGGCGACGAGCTGCCAGACCTCGGTCATGCCGAGCGAGAGCACGAGCGCCGAGACGACGATCAGCTGGGCGGCGAGCGTGACGTTGCGCAGGCCGTAGCGGTTGAGCAGGGCAGCGGCGAATGGTGCCATCAGCCCGAACAGGATGAAGCGGATCGACAGCGCGGAGGAGATCTCGGCCGTGCTCCAACCGAACTCGTTTTGCAGGGGAACGATGAAAACGCCGGGCGCACCGACCGTGCCGGCGCTGATCAGCGCGGCGAGGAAGGTTACGCCGACCATCACCCAGCCGTAGTGAATGTTGCGGCGGGAAAGTGCTGCCGCGAGCCAGTTCGAGATCATTGGGCCTCAATGTTGACGGGCGGTCGCAAGAGACCGGCGTCAGTTCGAGGATGGCACGGACGGCTTCTGTCGCAAATGACAGAGTTCCCTCGTTTTCAGACTTTCTTGCGTCAGTGCCCCAGCCGCTCTACCGCAATCGCCGTGGCCTCGCCGCCGCCGATGCAGAGCGCCGCGACGCCGCGCTTGAGGTTCTGCGCCTCCAGCGCATGAAGCAGCGTCACGATCAGCCGCGCGCCGGTCGCGCCGATGGGATGGCCAAGCGCGCAGGCGCCGCCATTGGTGTTGAGCTTGTCGCGGGGAATGCCGAGATCGCGCTGCGCCGCCATCGCAACGACGGCGAAGGCCTCATTGATCTCGAACAGATCGACATCGCTTGCGCTCCAACCGACCTTGTCGAGCAGCTTGCGGATCGCCGGGATCGGCGCCGTGGTGAACCATTGCGGCTCCTGGCTGTGGGTGGCATGGCCCTTGATCTCGGCCAGAACCGGCAGGCCGCTCCGATCGGCGAGCGAGCGCTTGGTCAGCACGAGCGCGGCAGCGCCGTCGGCGTTCGCGGAGGAGGCCGCCGGCGTGATGGTACCGTTGGCGCGGAACGCCGGCTTCAAGCCGGGGATTTTGGCGGGATCGACCTTCAGCGGATGCTCGTCGTTGGCGATGACGCGGGGACCCGCTTTCTCGGTGAGCGTGACCGGCGCGATCTCGGCCTTGAACGCGCCGCCTTCGACCGCCTTGCGCGCGCGACTGAGTGTCTCCATCGCATAGGCGTCCTGGTCCTTGCGCGTGAACTGATAGGCTTCCGCAGTCGCCTCGCCGAAATCGCCCATGGAGCGGCCGGTCTCGTAGGCGTCCTCCAGCCCGTCCATCATCATGTGGTCGATGATGCGGTCATGGCCGGCGCGGTAGCCGCCGCGCGCCTTGGCCAAAAGATACGGCGCGTTGCTCATGCTCTCCATGCCGCCGGAGACGACGATCTCGGCCGAGCCGGCGCGGATGATGTCGTGCGCCAGCATGGTCGCCTTCATGCCGGAGCCGCAGACCTTGTTGACGGTGGTCGCACCCGTGGCGTCGGGGAGACCTGCTGCACGCGCGGCCTGGCGCGCCGGAGCCTGGCCCTGACCGGCTGGCAGCACGCAGCCCATGAACACCTCGTCGACCTTCTCAGGCGCGAGTTTTGCGCGCTCCAACGCCGCGCCGATTACGTGCGATCCGAGCTTGTGCGCGGGGAGCGGCGACAATTCGCCCATGAAGCGGCCGAGCGGGGTGCGGGCGGCGGAGACGATGACGACGGGATCGGCAGCTTCGGCCATGACGAACTCCCTGCGGGGATAAGTAAGATTATGCTCATCATATGATGCGGCGCAAAAAATGCAACCGCGCCAGGGATGAGAAAATGTCGTCGTTCGGATGAGATTTAGTCGTTCGATTCGAGGAGGTGCTTCTTCGAGGCACATTGTCATCACCCGCGAAGGCGGGTGATCCAGTATTCCAGAGGCCGTCGTGGGATACGGAGAAGCCGCGGCGTCCTGGATGCCCGGTCCCGGCTCCGCCAAGGCTACGCCGGGCCGTCAGGGTGCTCGGCCGCCGAAGCTTTAGCGAAGGCGGCAAGCCGGGGCATGACACGTTTGGCGTGGCGGCGACTTACTAATCAGAGACGATTGCGGCGACAGCCCTATCGCTTCCGGTTCACGAACGCCTGCATCAGCCGCGTCGGCTCGTCCGTCAGGAACGACTCGCCGAACACCTTGACACTGAGATTGACCGACTCCGTCAGCGGCAATTCCTCCCATTGCCGCAGCAGCGCCTTTTGCGATCGCAGCGCCTCGGGGCCGCATGCGAGCAACGCCTGCACGACGCGCTCGACCTCGGCATCCAGCCCGCCTTGCGGCGCAACCTTGTCGACCAATCCCCACGCGAGCGCCGTCGGCGCGTCGATGTTCTCCGCCGTCATCACCAGCCAGCGCGCGCGGGCCCAGCCGACCAGGCGCGGCAGCAGCGCGGCATGAATCACCGAGGGGATGCCGACGCGCACCTCCGGCATGCCGAAATGCGCATCATGGGCGGCGATGCGGAAGTCGCAGGCGGCGGCAACCTCGAGGCCGCCGCCGAGGCACCAGCCGGGCATGCGCGCGATCACGGGAGCCGGGAAGGCGCGCACCGCCTCGCAGAGATCGCGCAGGCGGCTGATGAAGGCTTCGGCCGATCTTTGGTCGAGTTTCGCCATCTCCTTGATGTCCGCGCCGCCGATCATGCTCTTTTCGCTCTCGCCGCGCAGCACCACGACGCGGATTGCGTGGTCGGTGGCAAGCCGCTGCAAGCCTTCGCGCATGGCGTCGGTCACGGGCGAGCCGAGGATGTTGAGCGGGCCGGCGTTGCAGATCGCGACATGGACGACGCCGCGCGCATCACGCGTCACGCCGCAATGGTGGTTGAGCATTTCCATGTGGCATCTCGAGGTTTGGTGGACAGGCGCAGGGCGCACCGGGTCGAGGTCCACTTCCGGGCCGAAACGCCCGGCTTGTCAAGCGGGCGGTGGGCGGAGTTGCCAGGGCGAAGTCCGCCACATAGTATGATGTAAATCATACAAGAGGCGGTCATGACCCAATCCGACCATCTTGACCTGTTTTCGCCCGACCAGCGGCGCGAGCGCGTGGTGGATTGGCAGATGCCTGCACCGGTTGCGAAGGTGGCGATGGGTCTGTCGGGCGTGGACGCCATGCTGGGCATTCGTGACGGCCGCCTGCCGCCGCCGCCCTTCGCAAAACTCATCGGCTTCACCATGGCCGTGGTTGAGCCGGGCCGGATCGTCATGGAACTGGAGCCGCGTGAAGATCTCGAAAATACTGTCGGCCTCTTGCACGGCGCAACCGCTGCGGCGCTGCTGGATACAGCCATGGGGTGCGCGATCTCGACCCGGCTGGAGGCCGGGCAGGGCTCCGTGACCCTCGATCTGAAGCTGACCTTCCTGCGTCCGCTCTCGGTCCGTTCAGGCCTGATCTCGGCCGAAGGCAAGGTGATCAAGCTGGGGCGCCAGACCAGCTACGCTGAAGGTTTCGTTCGTGACGGCAAGGGCGCGCTGGCGGTGCATGCAACCGCAACCTTTTCCATGATCGGCAACAATCTAACTGCGATTTAATGCGCCGTTCGCGACGTTCGCGTGTTATGAGATGATTTCCGACATTCAATGAGATCCGCATGCGCTATTCCCGGGAACACAAGCAGGAAACCCACGACCGCATCGTGAAGAAGGCCTCGGTGCGACTGCGCGAAAAAGGTGCCCACGGCATCGGCGTCGCCGATCTCATGAAGGAGGCAGGCCTGACCCACGGCGGCTTCTACGCGCATTTCGATTCCCGCGAGGCGCTGGTGATCGAGTCCTTCGCCTACGCCATGGATCGCTCGATGGAGCATTGGCGCAAGCTCACGAGCGAGGCTGCGCCGGAGAAGCGTTTGGCACTGATCGCGGATAGCTATCTCTGCGCGCTGCATCGCGACAATCCAGGCCATGGCTGCTCGATCCCCTCACTCGGCGCCGAGATCGCCCGCGAGAGCCCGAAGACGCGGAAGGCGTTTGCCGGCAAGCTCGACGAGATGATCGAGATGATGACCGATTATATCCCGAACATGCCGCGCAAGGCCGCACGAAAACAGGCGATTGCGACGCTCGCCACGATGGCCGGCACCATGCTGCTGGCGCGCATCGCCGGCTCGAGCGAATTGTCCGACGAGGTGCTGAAGGCGGGCCGGGACAGCGCGCTTGAGGGCGCGCGGCGTGAGCCGAAGGCCGCGGCCGCGAAGAAGGCGCGCGAGAAGCAGAACTAGTGCCAGCTACACCCCCTCGGGACCTCATCCTGAGGAGACCGCCAACCGGTCGTCTCGAAGGATGGCCGCGGGTGAGATACGGGCCTGCATGGTTCGAGACGGCGCTTCGCGCCTCCTCACCATGAGGAGCTGGCAGTTGTGCTTCGGACCCGACTAATCGACGTTACCGCCCCGCAAACAGCGCTCGCTCGCGCTCCACGATCTCGCTGATGTAATCTGCGACGGCCCTGATCCGCGCGAGGTCCTTGCTGTCGGCGTGCATCAACATCCAGAACGTCCGCGTGATCGAGATTTCTTCGGGCAGTACGGCTTCGAGCTGCGGGTAGTCGCTTGCCATGAAGTGCGGCAGCACCGCGATTCCGAAGCCTGAGAGCGTTGCATTGAGCTGCGCGATCAGATTGGCGCTGCGGAAACGTGCGGAGATCTTCGGCGACACCTGCGGCAGATAGTCGAGTTCCGGCGTGAACAGCAGCTCTTCGATGTACCCGACGAAACGGTGCTGCGGCAGGTCCTGGCGCGACGTGATCTCTGGGAAACGTTCGAGATAGCCAGGCGCGGCATAGAGCCCGAGGCGGTAGTCGAGGAGCTTGCGGCCGACGATGCGGCCTTCCTTCGGCATGGTCAGGCTGATGGCGATGTCGGCCTCGCGTTTGGAGAGGCTGAACAGCCGAGCGGTGGCCACAAGTTGCAGGTCCAGATCGGGATAACGGTCCGCAAAGGGCGCCAGCCGCGGTGCCAGAAAGGCAGTGCCAAAACCATCGGGCGCGCCGATCCGCACGGTGCCGGTCAGCCGTGCGACCGAGCCGCCGACCTGCTCCTGATTGGCGACGATGGTCGATTCCATCGCTTCCGCACTGTCGGCGACGCGCTGGCCGGCCTCGGTGAGGAGATAGCCGGTCTTGCGCCGGTCAAACAATTTTGCCGAGAGATGCTTCTCCAGCCGGTCGACGCGGCGAATCACCGTGGCATGATCGACCCCGAGCTGTTTTGCCGCAGCCGACACCGAGCCGCCCCGCACGATGGCCAGCACGAAGCGAAAGTCGTCCCAATCGATAGCGCCTTGATCCAGCATTTTCGCACATCTATGGTGCAATATCTCAGACTTGAATCCTATAAAATGCAGGTCGATAGGATTTGTCAAAGCGATCAGGCTCGACTTCCAGCGATCAGGCTCGACTTCCAAGGAGATCATTCCATGCGTTCAATCGGACATTTCATCGGCGGCAAGGAGGTCAAGGGTACCTCGGGCCGCACCGCCGACGTTTTCGAACCGATGACCGGTGACGTCCAGGCCAAGGTCGCGTTGGCGTCCAACGCCGAGGTTCGCGCCGCCGTCGAGAACGCGCGCGCCGCACAGCCGGAGTGGGCCGCGACAAATCCCCAGCGCCGCGGCCGCGTCATGATGAAATTCCTGGAGCTGATCCAGCGCGACTACGACAAGCTCGCCGAGCTGCTCGCGCGCGAGCACGGCAAGACCGTGCCCGACGCCAAGGGCGACATCCAGCGTGGCCTCGAGGTCGTCGAGTTCGCTTGCGGCATCCCGCATTTGATGAAGGGCGAATACACCGAAGGCGCCGGCCCCGGCATCGACATCTATTCGATGCGCCAGCCACTCGGTGTCGTCGCCGGCATAACCCCGTTCAACTTCCCGGCGATGATCCCGATGTGGAAGTTCGCCCCCGCGATCGCCTGCGGCAACGCCTTCATCCTCAAGCCGTCGGAGCGCGATCCCGGCGTGCCGATGAAGCTTGCCCAGTTGATGATCGAGGCCGGCCTGCCCGCTGGCATCCTCAACGTCGTCAACGGCGACAAGGAGGCGGTCGACGCCATCCTCGACGATCCCGACATCAAGGCCGTCGGCTTCGTCGGCTCGACGCCGATCGCGCAGTACATCTATGAGCGTGCCGCGCAAACCGGCAAGCGCTGCCAGTGCTTTGGCGGCGCCAAGAACCACGCGATCGTGATGCCGGATGCGGACATGGACCAGGCCGTCGACGCGCTGATCGGCGCCGGCTACGGTTCGGCCGGCGAGCGCTGCATGGCCGTCTCCGTCGCCGTCCCGGTCGGCAAGTCGACTGCTGACCGCCTGATGGAGAAGCTGATCCCGCGCGTCGAGAGCCTCAAGATCGGCACCTCGATCGATCCCTCGGCCGATTACGGTCCGCTGGTTACGCGCGAGGCGGTCGAGAAGGTCAAGAGCTACATCGACATCGGCATCAAGGAAGGTGCGACGCTCGCCGTCGACGGCCGCGGCTTCAAGATGCAGGGCTACGAGAACGGGTTCTATCTCGGTGGTTCGCTGTTCGACAACGTCACCAAGGACATGCGGATCTACAAGGAAGAGATCTTCGGCCCCGTGCTCTCGGTCGTGCGCGCGCACGACTACAAGGAAGCACTGGCGCTGCCGTCCGATCATGACTATGGCAACGGCGTTGCCATCTTCACCCGCGACGGCGACGCCGCGCGCGACTTCGCGGCTAAGGTCAATGTCGGCATGGTCGGCATCAACGTGCCGATCCCGGTGCCGATCGCCTATTACACCTTCGGCGGCTGGAAGAAGTCGGGCTTCGGCGATCTCAACCAGCACGGCCCGGATTCGGTCCGCTTCTACACCAAGACCAAGACGGTGACCTCGCGCTGGCCGTCCGGCGTCAAGGAAGGTGCGGAGTTCTCGATCCCGCTGATGAAGTAGGGCTGTAGCCCAGTCGTCATTGCGAGGAGCGTAGCGACGAAGCAAATCCAGCGGAGACAGGCTGGATTGCTTCGCGGAGCCTGTCATCGGGCCGCGCTTCGCGCGGACCCGTTGGCTCGCAACGACGGTGGAGCAAAGGGTAGGCGACGTCATGCAGTTCGCTCTGAACGAGGATCAGATCGCAATTCGCGACATGGCGTTGGTGTTCGCGGCGGAGAAGATCGCGCCGCAGGCGCTGCGCTGGGACGAGGAGAAGCATTTCCCCGTCGACGTGATGCGCGAGGCCGCCACGCTCGGCATGGGCGGCATCTACATCCGTGACGACGTCGGCGGCTCCGCCATGACGCGGTTCGATGCGGCGCTGATCTTCGAGGCGCTGGCGACGGGCTGCCCGACCACCTCGGCCTTCATCTCCATCCACAACATGGCGTCCTGGATGATCGATGCCTATGGCAGCGACACCCAGCGCCACACATGGCTGCCAAAACTCTGCACCATGGAGCTGATCGCGAGCTATTGCCTGACCGAGCCGGGCGCCGGCTCGGACGCAGCGGCGCTGCGCACCCGTGCCGTGCGCGACGGCGACCACTACGTGCTCAACGGCCAGAAGCAGTTCATCTCCGGCGCCGGCGGCACCGACCTCCTGGTCGCGATGGTCAGGACCGGTGGCGATGGTCCCGGAGGCATCTCGACCCTCGTCATCGACGGCAAGACGCCGGGCGTCTCGTTCGGCGCCAATGAGCGCAAGATGGGCTGGAACGCGCAGCCGACCCGCGCCGTGATGTTCGAGAATGCCCGCGTGCCGGTCGCCAACCGCCTCAGCGAGGAGGGCGCCGGCTTCAAGATCGCGATGGCCGGCCTCGATGGTGGCCGCCTCAACATCACCGCGTGCTCGCTCGGTGGTGCGCAAATAGCGCTCGAAAAGGCGCGCAGCTACATGAAGGAGCGCAAGGCCTTTGGAAAACGCCTCGACGAGTTCCAGGCATTGCAATTCCGCCTCGCCGACATGGCGATCGAGCTCGAGGCCGCCCGCACCTTTTTGTGGCGCGCAGCCGCGGCGCTGGATCGCAAGGATCCTGATGCCACCATGCTCTGCGCCATGGCGAAACGCTTCGGCACCGACGTCGGCTTCGAGGTCGCCAACCATGCGCTCCAGCTTCACGGCGGCTATGGCTACTTAAGCGAATACGGCATCGAGAAGATCGTGCGCGATCTCCGCGTGCACCAGATCCTCGAAGGCACCAATGAAATCATGCGGCTCATCGTGGCGCGCAAGCTGATCGAGGGCGCACCATGAGTGGCGTGGAAGAGGGCGACCTGATCGCCCGTGTCGAGGGCGCAGTCGGCGTGATCCGCCTCAACCGCCCGAAGGCGCTCAATGCCGTGACGCTGGAGATGTTTCGCGACATCGACAAGGCGCTCGACCGCTTCGAGGCCGATGCGGCCGTCGCTGTGATCCTGCTGGAAGGCGCCGGCGAGCGTGGGCTGTGCGCCGGCGGCGACATCCGCACACTCTGGGAAAGCTCGAAGGTCAACGGTGACCTCGGCAAGATCCTGTGGCGCGAGGAGTACATCCTCAATGCCCGGATCAAGAAGTTCCCAAAGCCGTATGTCGCCTTCATGGACGGCATCGTGATGGGCGGCGGCGTCGGTTTGTCAGCCCATGCCAGCCATCGTGTCGTTACGGATCGCACGAAGCTGGCAATGCCGGAAGTCGGTCTCGGCTTCTTCCCCGATGTCGGCGGCACCTATCTGTTGTCGCATTCGCCGGGCGAGATCGGCACCTATTTCGGGCTGACCGGCCAGACCATGAACGGGCCGGACGCGATCCATGCGAAGTTCGCCGATTGGGTCGTGCCGGCGGTGAAGTTGCCGGAGCTGCGCAACGTCCTGACGAAGCTGCGCCCCGATGCGACTGCGGCCGAGGTCAGCATGATCATCAACAGCTTTGCGACCGGCGAGACAGCAGGACCAGTATCTGCGAAGGAGCCGATCATCGACCCGCTGTTCGGCTTCGACCGCATGGAAGATATTGTTGCGGCGCTCAAGCGCGACGGCTCAGAGTTTGCGCTCGCCACGTTGAAGACGCTCGGCGAAAAATCGCCACGCGGCATGGTGGTGACGCTGAAGCTCTTGCGGCTCGCACGCATGGCGTCCAGCCTGGAAGAGTGTCTCGTGCGCGAATATCGCGCCGCCCTGGAGGTATTTCGCAGCGACGATTTCCGCGAGGGCGTGCGCGCCGCCGTGATCGACAAGGACCGCAATCCGACCTGGTCGCCGCCGCGGATCGAGGATGTGACGCCGCAGATGCTGGCACCATATTTCGCCGAAATCGGCGCCGACGAGCTGAAGTTCAACTAGAATATTGAAGCGGAGGAAACGACAATGGCCACGGTCGCATTCATCGGTCTCGGCAATATGGGCGGCCCCATGGCCGCCAATCTGGTCAAGGCCGGCCATAAGGTGGTCGCGTTTGATCTCGTCGAGGCCTCGCGCAACCAGGCCAAGGCCGACGGCGCAGGTATTGCCGACAGCGCAGCGGGCGCGGTGAAAGGCGCGGACGTGGTCGTCACCATGTTGCCGGCCGGCAAGCACGTGCTCTCCGTCTGGAACGAGGTCGTTCCCGCGATGGCCAAGGGCACGCTGATCATCGATAGCTCGACCATCGACGTCGAGAGCGCAAGGCAGGCGCATGCGCTCGCCGCCAAGCACGGCGTGCTCTCCGTCGACGCGCCGGTCTCCGGCGGCACGGGCGGCGCCAAGGGTGCCACGCTGACCTTCATGTGCGGCGGTGAGGAGAGTGCGTTTGCGGCGGCCAAGCCCGTGCTGGAGAATATGGGCAAGAAGATCGTCCATTGCGGCGGCGCCGGCGCCGGCCAAGCCGCGAAGATCTGCAATAACATGATCCTCGGTATTTCCATGATTGCGGTGAGCGAGGCATTTGCACTGGCTGAGAAGCTCGGGCTCTCGCATCAGGCGCTGTTCGACGTCGCCTCGACCTCGTCGGGTCAGTGCTGGTCGCTGACGACCTATTGTCCGGTGCCGGGCCCGGTGCCGACCTCGCCAGCCAACAACGACTACAAGCCGGGCTTTGCCTCGGCGCTGATGGTGAAGGATCTGACGCTGGCGCAGGACGCGGCGAAGGCGGCAGGTGCGGTGACGCCGCTCGGCAAGCATGCGCAGGAGATCTATCAGTCCTTCGACGCCGCCGGGCAGGGCGGGGTGGATTTTTCCGGAATTATCAAGCACGTTAGGGCGCTGGCCGGGAACACTTGATGACGACATTTCAGGAAGCGCGCGCGTTTCTGCTCAAGCACCGCACGGATTTCGACGCAGCGGTCAAAGGCTTCCGCTGGCCCGATCCGGCTCCCTTCAATTGGGCGCTCGACTGGTTCGACGCCGAGCTGGCGGCGAATGCGGACAGCAAGGACCGTCCGGCGCTCTGGATCGTCGATGCCGCGCAGGATCGGCAGACCAAGCTCTCCTTCGCGGCGCTCTCAAAGCGTTCCAACCAGGTCGCGAACTTCCTTCGCGCGCAGGGCTTGAAGCGCGGCGACCACCTTTTGCTGCTGCTCGGCAATGTGGTTCCGCTCTGGGAGACGATGCTGGCGGCGATGAAGCTCGGCGTCGTCGTGATTCCCGCGACCACGTTGCTCACCGCCGACGAGCTGCGCGACCGGCTCGATCGCGGCAAGGCGAAGGCGGTGATTGCTGCCGAGGATCAGGTCGCGAAATTCGCAAGCCTCGGTGCCGAGAGTATCGTCCGCATCGTGGTCGGCGCGGCCTCCAGCGGCTGGCTGGCCTATGACGAGGCGGCGCACGCTTCGGAGAGTTTTGCGCCTGACGGTCCGACCAATGCCGACGACCCGATGCTGCTCTATTTCACCTCGGGCACGACCGCAAAACCAAAACTGGTGCGGCACAGTCAGCGCAGTTATCCGGTCGGCCATCTCTCGACTATGTATTGGATCGGGCTGCAGCCCGGCGACGTCCATCTCAACATCTCGTCGCCCGGCTGGGCCAAGCACGCCTGGAGCTGCTTTTTCGCGCCGTGGAATGCGGGCGCCACCGTGTTCATGGTCAACCAGCCGCGCTTCGACGCAAAAAGCCTGCTCGCCACCATTGGCCGCTGTGGCGTCACTACGTTATGCGCGCCGCCGACGGTATGGCGGCTGTTCATCCAGGAGAACCTTGCCTCCTTCAAGGTGTCGCTTCGCGAGGTCTGCGGCGCCGGCGAGCCGCTCAATCCTGAAGTGATCGACAAGGTGCAGGCGGCCTGGGGCCTCACCATCCGCGACGGCTACGGTCAGACTGAAACGACGGCACTCGCTGGCAATTCGCCGGGCCAGCCAATCAAGGTCGGATCGATGGGCCGTCCGCTGCCGGGCTATCGCGTGCAGATCAGCGATGCCGACGGCAACCCGGCGAAGGAGGGCGAGGTGACGCTGGTGCTCGGCGTGAACCGTCCCGCCGGATTGATGCAGGGCTATCAGAGTGATGACGGCAAGCTCTCCGGTGCGGAAGGCGAGCTCTATCGCAGCGGCGACGTCGTGTTCGCGGACGAGGACGGGTATCTCACCTTCGTCGGCCGCTCCGACGACGTGTTCAAATCGTCCGACTACCGCATCAGCCCGTTCGAACTGGAGAGCGTGCTCCTGGAGCACGAGCTCGTCGCCGAGGCCGCCGTGGTGCCGAGCCCCGATCCGATCCGGCTCGCGATTCCCAAGGCCTTCGTGTTGCTGACGTCGGGCGCAGAGCGCTCGCCGGAAACCGCGCTCTCGATTTTCAAGCACCTGCACGCGCGCCTTGCGCCGTTCAAGCGTATCCGCCGTCTCGAAATCGTCACCGAGCTGCCGAAGACCATTTCTGGAAAAATCCGTCGCGTGCACCTACGGCGGCTGGAGCGCGATGACGACCGCAACGATCCCCTGCGTGGCCGCGAATTCCGCGAGGAGGATTTTCCGGAGCTGGCAAAAACACGGAGTGAGACCTAAGTGAACGAAGCCTGGAAGAAGCCGCCGATTACGCTGGACGCCTATCAGGCCATGGTCGGCAAAGAGATCGGCGTGTCGTCTTGGCACCTGATCGACCAGCCCCGCATCGACGCCTATGCCGACGTGATCGAGGATCACCAGTTTATCCATGTCGACCCGGAGCGCGCCAAGAAGGAAACCGCGTTCGGCACCACCATCGCACACGGCTTCCTGACGATGTCGCTGATGTCGATCATGTCGTATGAGGTGATGCCTGTGATCGCGGGCACCACGATGGGCGTGAATTACGGGTTCGACAAGCTCCGCTTCATCTCGCCGGTGCGCTCGGGCAAGCGCGTCCGCGGTCGCTTCATGCTGACGGAGGCCAAGCTGCGCAAGGCAGGCGAATTGCAATCCCGCACCAACGTGACCGTGGAGATCGAAGGCGAGGACAAGCCCGCGCTGGTCGCGGATTGGCTCGGGTTGATCTATTTCGCCTGACCCCGCCCGTCGTTGCCGGGCTTGACCCGGCAATCCATCGCTGCTCAAAAAGGCACCCCAGAGCGGGGTTTCACCCTCTCCCCTTGTGGGAGAGGGTGCCTCGCGAACGCGAGGCGGGTGAGGGGTCTCTCTCCGCGAGCGCATCTTTGCCGAGAGAGACCCCTCATTCGGCGCTTCGCGCCACCTTCTCCCACAAGGGGAGAAGGGAAGAAGAACAGAGACTCCTACTCATGGCAATCAGGTTCGACGGACGCGTCGCCATCGTCACCGGCGCGGGCAATGGTCTGGGGCGGGCGCATGCGCTGGGATTGGCCAGCCGCGGCGCCAAGGTCGTCGTCAACGACTTCGGCGGCGCGCGCGACGGCACCGGCGGCTCGCTGTCGCCGGCCGAATCCGTGGTCGAGGAGATCCGCAAAGCGGGCGGCTCCGCGATGGCCGACGGCGCCGATGTCTCGAATTTCGAGCAGGTCACAGCCATGGTCGAGCGCGCCACCAGGGAGTGGGGCAGCGTCGATCTCCTGTGCGCCAATGCCGGCATCCTGCGCGACAAGTCGTTCGGCAAGATGGAGGCGACCGACTTCCAGAAGGTGCTCGACGTGCATCTCGTCGGCACCTTCTATTGCTGCAAGGCGGTCTGGGCCGGCATGCGCGACCGCAACTACGGCCGCATCGTGCTGACGACGTCGTCCTCCGGCCTCTACGGCAATTTCGGACAGGCCAATTACGGCGCGGCGAAATCGGGCATGGTCGGCCTGATGAACGTGCTCGCGGAAGAGGGCCGCAAGAACAACATCCGCGTCAACATTATCTCGCCGACAGCGGCAACCCGCATGACCGAAGAGCTGCTGCCGCCGCAGGCCCTGCAACTGATGAAGCCCAACGCGATCACGCCCGCGGTCGAGTACATGCTCAGCGAGGACGCGCCGACCCGCACCATCATGGGTGCCGGCGCCGGCTCCTTCGCGGTGATCAAGATCTTGGAGAGCGAAGGCATCAACCTGCCGGAATCCGAATGGACCCCGGACGCGGTCGCCGCGCACTTCGCCGAGATCAGCGACATGTCGAAGGCCAAGGCGCTGACGGGTGCGTTCGAGCAGACGCAGAAATACGTCGCGCAGGCCGCGGCGCGGGCGGGGGTAAAACTCTGATAGCGGTCGCCGTCATCGGCGGCGGTCCCGCCGGGCTGATGGCGGCGGAGGTGCTGGCACAGGAAGGCCTGCGCGTCACCGTCTACGACGCCATGCCGTCTGCTGGCCGAAAATTCCTCATGGCCGGCCGCGGCGGTCTCAATCTCACCCATAGCGAGCCGCTGCCGCAGTTCATGGCGGGCTACCGCGCGGCGGCGCCGAAGCTGAAGGGTGCCATCGACGCGTTTCCGCCCGACGCGCTGCGCGCCTGGAGCGAGGCGCTGGGCGAGCCGACTTTCGTCGGTAGCAGCGGGCGGGTGTTTCCGAAGGCATTCAAGGCATCGCCCCTGCTGCGAGCCTGGTTGCGGCGCCTGGATGCGCGCGGTGTCCGCTTCGCCTTTCGCCATCGATGGACTGGCTGGGACAACGGGGGACGGCTGCAATTCCAAACACCCGATGGAACGGCTGAAATCGCTGCCAAAGCGACGGTGCTGGCACTCGGCGGCGCAAGCTGGCCGCGGCTCGGCTCAGACGGCGGCTGGGCGACAATTCTGGCGGACAAGGGCATTGCGATATCGCCGCTGCGGCCTGCCAATTGCGGCTTCACCGTCGCCTGGTCCGATGTGTTCCGCACGCGTTTCGAAGGCCAACCGCTCAAGGGAATTGCGCTCAACTTCGGTCCGCATGGCCTGCGCGGCGAGGCCATCATCACGCGGGCCGGCATCGAGGGCGGGGCGATCTACGCGTTGTCGGCCGAACTGCGCGAGGCGATCGCTGCGGACGGCGAGGCGGTGCTGCGCGTCGCCTTGCGCCCGGACGTTGATGAGGCCGAACTCGTCAAGCGCCTGTCTGCCCCGCGCGGCAAACAGTCGCTCTCCAACTTCCTGCGCAAGGCCGCGCAGCTTTCGCCCGTATCCGCCGGGTTGCTGCAGGAGGTGGCAATCGGCACGGGCCAGTCGCTGTCGGCGATGCCGCCCGAGCGATTGGCGGAGCTCATCAACGCCGTGCCGATCAAGCTAACTGGCGTAGCGCCAATTGCGCGTGCCATTTCCAGCGCCGGGGGCATCTCATTCGATGAACTCACTGCGGATTACATGATCCGCAAGTTGCCCGGCGTATTTGCCGCCGGCGAGATGCTGGACTGGGAGGCGCCGACCGGCGGCTATCTGTTGCAGGCGTCGTTTGCGACCGGCGCCGCGGCGGGCAGGGGCGTGCTGAAACGGCTCGCCCAATTGTCGTCCTGATTTTCCCGATCATAACGTGCCGGTCCTAGAGACGAGATTCGTGAGGAGGCCCAACACGCCGAAGCTTGCTGCGACGGCGCAAACCAGGGTCCAGCCGCCATAGCTCCAGGCCAGGGAGGCCGCCGCGGCGCCGACGCCGCCACCGAAGAAGAACAGCGCGACAAACAGGCCGTTCAGTCGGCCGCGTGCTTCCGATCGCAGCAGGTTGATGGCGCGGCGGCCGAGCGTCTGGTCGGTGGTGATGCCGACGTCGAGCAGGATCGTGCCAAGGCTCAATACCAGCAGTGCGGTGATGCGGGATTCCAGCATGCCCGCCCAGGCACACAGCGCGAGTGAGCCGATGATGAGCAGATGGGCCGCAAGGAACATCGGCCGCGCCCTGCCTTTGTCGCCCCAGCGGCCGGCGATCGGTGTTGCCGCCGCGCCAGCCACGCCAATCAGCGCGAACGCAGCAATTCCCTTGGCGTCGAGGCCGAATGGAGCATCGGGCAGCCGCAGTGCGACCGCCGACCAGAACGCGGTGAAGGAAGCCATGACAAGCGATGCGGTCCAGGCGCGCACCCGCAGCACGGGCTCTTCCCGCAGCAGCCTTGGAAAGGATAGGAGCAATTCGCCGTAGCTCGCGTGTGCTGTCGGTTGAAGCGTTGGAAGATAGCGGCCAAGTGCACCGGAAAGCAGCGCCATCAGCGCGGCCGAGACGACGTAATAGGCGCGCCAGCTCCAGAGATCCGCGATCAGGCTCGCCGCGGGCCGTGACAAGAGGATACCGACCATCAATCCACCCATCACTTCGCCGATGGCCTGACCGCGACGGTCCGGCGGCACCATGGATGCGACAAGCGGAACCATCATCTGGATCGCCGCGCAGGACGCGCCGAGGATGAAGGTGGCGAGCAGCAGGAGCGAGGGCGTCGGCGCAAGTGCCATTGCAAGCGCGGCGAGGATGGCGCAGCCGAGCGTCCGCAGGATGAGTCGCCGGTTCTCGACGAGATCGACCAGAGGCACGAGCAGCAGCAGGCCGAGCGCATAGCCGAGCAATGTCAGCGTGCTGATCAGGCCGGCCTGCCACGCAGTCATGGACAGTGACCGGCCAATCAGTCCGAGCAGGATCTGCGGCGCGAACAGATCGGTGACGACGACACCGGCGGTGACGGCGCCAAGCCAGATCAGGGGCCGCTCGGCGAGTTGGCTTCGAGACCCCGGCTTGGTGGCTTCGGAAATAGTCATGGATCCTCGCAGCTCTGGTGCGAGACCCTTTAAGCGGAAGCATCAATATGCTACAATTCAAATAAGACTATAAAGAATATGCGAGTTGCTCATGAACACCCATGACCTTGTCGCTTTCGTCGCGGTGGTCGAGACCGGATCGATCGTCGCGGCCTCGGCACGCCTCAATCTCACGCAGCCCGGCGTGACACGTCGCATCCAGAATCTCGAGGAGATGCTGGGGGCACAGCTCCTGGATCGGCTGTCGAAGCCGCTGAAACCGACGGCGGCGGGCCACGAGGCCTATGAGCGGGGCCGGCGCTTGCTCAGGATGCTGGACGACCTCAAGTCGGGCGTTGCCGATGACGGCATGGTGCGCGGCGAGTTCAGGCTCGGTCTGACGCCGTTCCTCTCGGAGGCAGGGTTGACCGGACCGCTCGATGCTGTGCGCGCCGAATTTCCCGCACTTGCCGTCCGTGTTGTCTCAGGTTGGTCGCCAAATCAGCTCGAACGTGTCTGTCGCAATGAACTCGATGCCGCCGCGATCTGTCTGCCTGACGGAGCCGTGCCGCCTGCCGATCTCGTTGCCGATGATCTCGGTGCGCAGCCGGTTGTATTTGTCGTCGCGCGCGACATGAAGATTCCGCGCATCGTGGACCTGGAACGACTGTCGCAGCTATCCTGGGTGATCAACCAGGACGGTTGCGGGTTTCGCGATACGCTGAAACGAAAGTTCGATGCCGCGCATCTTCCGTTCAATATCGCGGTAGAGGCGTTGGACAGCGAACTGCGCCTGTCGCTGGTGTCGCGCGGCCTCGGCATCGGGCTGGTCACTCCGATCGCACTGAAGCACAGCGCGTTTCGTGACAAGCTCAAGGCCGTCGCTGCGCGCGACTTCAAACCCGCCGTGCGCGCATGGATGATCCATCGCGCGCCCGCCGGGCGTCTGGAGCGGCCGATCAAGCTCTTCCGCGACGAGCTGGACAGAGAGCTCCAGGCCCTGATCGGGCGTTAGCGCAGCTTCCCCCGCGCCGCGACCGGCAGTGTGCCGATGATCTCCTCGCCGCGCACCATCACGACCTCATCCATCATGTTGACGACGACGCAGACATGGTTCGGCACGATGCGGACGACGTCGCCGACGTTCGGCCGCGTGTTGCTGCGGGAGAGGTCGAGGAAGCCGTGCTCCTCGGCAAAGCGCGCGATCTTCGCTTCGGGATGCTCCAGGATCAGGCCGTGACCGTCGAGGCCGCCGGTGTCCGTGGTCAGCGTCTTCGAACCGGCATCGAGAATGCCGCGCTCGGGCGCGGCGCGGCTCACCACTGTCGAATAGATGTGCAGTGCGCAGTCGTCCCAACTGGCGACGCCGGCGGCGACCTGCATGCGGTCGTTGTAGATATAGGTGCCGAAGCGGTGCTCGGTGCCGCCCTTGAGCTTGCCGAGGTTCTTCAGGTTCGGCGTGCCTCCGGTGGAGACGATCTTCGCGTCCAGCCCGTGCGCGCGCACGCCGGCTAGCGCCTCGTCGTAGAATTTTTGCGCGTCCGCCCAGCCGGTCTCGGTCGGATACATCAGAAAGCCGGCGAACTGCAGTCCTTTGGACGCGCCGATCTCCCGCGCCAAAGCGATTGCTTCGGCCGGAGTCTCGACACCGGCGCGCTTGCGGCCCGTGTCGCATTCGACCACGACCGAGAGCGGGCGGCCTGATGCGGCGGCTGCCTTGGGGAGCCCTGCGACGACGGTCGAATTGTCGGCGGCCACGGTCATGTTGGCCTTCGCCTGGAGCGCGCCGAGCCGCGCCATCTTCTCTTCGCCCAGGAGATTGTAGCTGATCAGGATATCGTCGATGCCCGCATTGGCCATGATCTCGGCTTCGCCGAGCTTCTGGCAGGTGATCCCCTTGGCACCGGCCGCAACCTGCATCTTTGCAATCGTCGGGTTCTTGTGTGTCTTGATGTGGGGACGATTGGCGATGCCGGCATCATCGCAGGCCTTCTGGATGCGCGCGATGTTGCGCTCGACCCTGTCCATGTCGATGACGGCGCAGGGCGTGCCGTATTCGCGGGCGATCTTTGCGGCGAGGGGGGGGGTCATGGAAGTCCTTTAGTTGGCGCGTATTCCAATCGCAAAACCGGTGCCCACTTTTGCGGAATACGCGCTATGCCTGTTCAATCTCTTCGCGGAGCATTTCGAGTTCGAGCCAGCGCTCTTCGGCAGCAGACAATTCTTCATGCGCCTTGGCGATGGCGGCGGAGGTGTCGTCGAACTTCTTACGATCCTTGGTGTAGAGGTTGGGATCGTCGAGCACGCGTTGCAGCTTGGCGATATCGGCCTGCAACGCTTCCATCTTCTTCGGCAGCGTTTCCAGCGCGTGCTTCTCGTTGAAGCTCAGGCGCCGCTTTGGCGCGGCAGCGGGAGCAGCTGGCCGCTCCTCTTTCTTCTCCGCCGAGGCTTGCGCCTTTGCCGTATCACGCTTCAAGTCCGCGCCGCGCTGCGCCAGCATGTCGCTGTAGCCGCCGGCATATTCGATCCATTTGCCGTTACCCTCGGGCGCGATCACGGAGGTGACGACGCGATCGAGGAAATCGCGGTCATGGCTGATCAGGATCACCGTGCCCTCGTAATCGCCGAGCATCTCCTCGAGCACGTCCAGAGTGTCGAGATCGAGATCGTTGGTCGGCTCGTCCAGCACCAGGAGGTTCGAGGGCTTTGCCAGCGCGCGGGCCAGCATCAGCCGGCCACGCTCGCCGCCGGAGAGCACCTCAAGGGGCGTGCCGCGCTGTTCCTGTGCGAACAGAAAGTCCTTCATGTAGCCGACGACATGCTTCGGCTTGCCGCCGACCATGATGTGATCGCCGCGGCCACCGGTCAGCGCTTCAGCCAGCGTCGACTTCGGATCGAGGCTTTCACGGTGCTGGTCAAGCGTTGCCATCTCGAGATTGGCCCCGAGCCGCACAATGCCGGAATCCGGCTGCATGCCGCCGGTGAGCAGATTGACCAGGGTGGTCTTGCCGGCGCCGTTCGGCCCGATGATACCGAGCCGATCGCCGCGCTGAATGCGGGTGGAGAAGTTTTCGACGATCTTCCGCTCGCCATAGGCCTTGGTGATGCCTTTGGCCTCGATCACCAGCTTGCCGGACTGCTCGGCCTCCGCGGCTGCCAGATTGGCGCTGCCGGCGCTGCCGCGATAATTGAGACGCTGGTCGCGCAGCGCATGCAGATTGGCGAGGCGCTTGACGTTGCGCTTGCGCCGGCCGGAGACGCCGTGGCGCAGCCAGTGCTCCTCGTCGATGATCTTGCGGTCGAGCTTGTGCTGGTCGCGCTCTTCCTCCGCCAGCACCTCGTCGCGCCAAGCCTCGAACGAGGCAAAGCCGCGGTCGATCTGCTTGATCTTGCCGCGGTCGAGCCAGGCGGTGGAGCGCGACAGGTTGGTGAGGAAGCGGCGGTCGTGGCTGATCAGCACCAGCGCACTGCGCCGGCTGTCCAGCTCCTTTTCCAGCCACTCGATGGTGGAGAGATCGAGATGGTTGGTCGGCTCGTCCAGCAGCAAGATGTCGGGCGAGGGCGCCAGCACGCGGGCGAGCGCGGCACGACGGGCCTCGCCGCCGGAGACGTTATGCGGGTTCTCCTCGCCGGTGAGCCCGAGCTGCTCCAAAAGATAACGCGCCTGGTGCAGGTCGTCGCCGGGCGCGAGGCCTGCCTCGACATAGCCGAGCGTGGTCTTGTGCTCGCCGAAGTCCGGCTCCTGCGGCAGATAGCGCACGGTAGCGCCAGGCTGCACGAAGCGCGTGCCGCCGTCGGGTTCGACCAGGCCGGCCGCGATCCTGAGTAGCGTCGACTTGCCGGAGCCGTTACGGCCGATCAGGCAGACGCGTTCGCTTGGCGCGACATTGAGCTCGACGCCGCTCAAAAGCGGGGTGCCGCCAAACGTCAGCCTGATGTCTTTCAGTTGGATCAGCGGCGGCGCCATGGTCAGCTCTGACTGGTTGCGGCCGCATCAGCGCGGCGGCGCTGAATCCGGCGCAGCGTCTGATCGAGCGCCGAGAGGAATGCGGAACGGTCGCGCGGCGCGAACGAGCGCGGGCCGCCGGTGACTTCGCCGGCCGAACGCAGATCCGTCATGAGGTTGCGCACCGCCAGCGTCATGCCGATCGATTCCTCCGTGAACGGCTTGCCGTTCGGTGCGATCACGTCGGCGCCCGCCTTGACGCAGCGGCTGGCCAGCGGAATGTCTGATGTCACGACAACATCGCCGGGCTTGGCGCGCTCCGCGATCCAGTCGTCGGCCGCGTCCATGCCCGGACCGGCGGCGATGCGCTCGATCAGGCGATCTTGGGGCACGCGGATGAAATTCCCGGCAACCACGCTCACGGGCACGCCGTGGCGGAGCGCGACGCGGTAGATCTCGTCCTTCACCGGACAGGCGTCGGCATCGACATAGATGCGGGTGGGGGTGTCAGTCATTGGCCCGCGTGGTACCCCATTCGGGCCGCAAAGGCGAGGGGATTGACCGGTGTTCCCTGGGCTCTACGATCAGCTCCGAAACAACAAGAACGGGGAACGCCAGCCATGCCGGACCGGCTCGAAACCTATCGCGTCGAAGCCTACAACACTGCAAAGCAGTCCGAGAACAAGATGCACGACGACACGGTGGCGCGCCGTTTCGGCTTTTCCGGCGGGCTGGTGCCGGGCGTCGATGTCTTCGCCTACATGATGCACGTGCCGATTGCCCGCTGGGGCCGCGATTTCCTCACCCGCGGACTGGTCGAGGCGCGCTTCATCAAGCCGGTCTATGACGGCGAGACCGCCGATGTCGATGCCACCGAGCACAACGGCCTACTGACGATCGAGGTGTTCAGTCGCACCGAGCTTTGTGCGACCGGCACGGCCACGTTGCCAGCGGCGGCGCCGGCGATTTCGCTGACCGATTATGTCGAGGTGCCTGTTGTTGCCGAGCGCGCGCCAGTCGGTCCGGCGACGTTCGAAACGGGGAAATGGCTGGGCACGATTCCGCGTCGCTGGGCTGGACAGGATGCGGCCGACTATCTCGCCGACATCAGGGAGACCGATCCGATCTTCGCATGCGAGGGGCTCGGCCATCCCGGCCTGATTCAGCGCGTCATGAACCGCGTGCTGGTCGACAACACCATTCTGGGTCCGTGGATTCACGTCGGTAGCCGTATGCAATTGCTGGCGGCCGCGCGCGCTGGCGACGAGATCACCGCGCGGGCAAGAGTCACCGCGAATTACGAGAAGAAGGGCCACCGCTTCGTCGAGCTCGACGCGCTGATTGTCGCCAACGGCACCACGCCGCTGGCGCACTGCCAGCACACCGCGATCTACCAGCCGCGCGAGCAGGCGGCGGCGTAATTACCGACACCGTCATTCCGGGGCGATGCGAAGCATCGAACCCGGAATCTCGAGATTCCGGGTTCGGTCCTGCGGACCGCCCCGGAATGACGAGGTGAGATTTAAGGACGGCGTCAAGCCCGGCCATGACGACCGAAGAAGCGCGGCCCTTACGCCGCCTTGGCCTTCGCCTCTTGGATCGCCCGCCACACCCGCTCCGGCGTGAGCGGCATGTCGATGTGCTTGATGCCGTACTCTGAAAGCGCATCAAGCACCGCGTTCACCACCGTCGACAGGCTGCCGGCGCAGCCGGCTTCACCGCAGCCCTTGCTGCCGAGCGGATTGGTCGTGGCCGGCACCGGATGATCGCCGACCGTCATGTTCGGCACATCCTCGGCGCGCGGCAGCGCGTAGTCCATCAGCGAGCCCGTGATCGGCTGGCCGCTGTCGTCGTAGCGGATCTGCTCCATCAGCGCCTGACCGATGCCCTGGACGACGCCGCCATGGAGCTGGCCTGCGACCAGCATCGGATTGATCACCGTGCCGAAATCGTTGACCGCGCTGTAGCGCACGATCTGCACCACGCCGGTCTCCGGATCGATCTCGACCTCGGCGACGTGGCAACCGTTCGGGAAGGCCGACGGCACCGGCTCGCTGGTGTGGTCGACGTCGAGGCTGTCAGGCACGCCCTCCGGCACCTTGCCACCATGCAGGCGCTGCGCCAGCTCCATGATGTCGATGCTGCGATCGGTGCCAGCGATGGTGAAGCGGCCGCCTTCGAACTCGATGTCGGCCTCGGACGCCTCCAGCATGTGCGCGGCGGCGCGCTTGCCCTTTTCGATCACGAGCTTGGCGGCGCCCACGATCGCCATGCCGCTGGCGGTGATCGAGCGCGAACCGCCGGTGCCGTTGCCAGCGTGCACGATGTCGCTGTCGCCCTGGACGAGCTTGACGCGCTCGAAGGGCACCCCGAGCTGCTCGCTCAAGACTTGCGCAAACGGCGTCGCGTGGCCCTGGCCGTAATCGAGCGTGCCGGTGATGAGCTGCACGGTGCCGTCAGGGTCGAACACGATCTTGCCGAGCTCGGGGCTCGGCGGGGCCGTGACCTCCAGATAGGAGCCGACCGCGATGCCGCGCAGCTTGCCGGCCTTTTTGCTTTCCTTCTTGCGCTTCGCGAAATTCTCGTGGTCGGAGATTTCGAGTGCCTTGTTGAACACGGCCTGGAAGTCGCCGCTGTCATAGGTGACGCCGGAGGAGGCCGCGAACGGCATCTGGTCCGGCTTGATGAAGTTGCGCTTGCGCAAGGTCAGTCGGTTGATGCCCATCTCGTCGGCGGCGCGGTCGATCAGCCGCTCCATGTAATAGTTCGCCTCGGGCCGACCGGCGCCGCGATAGGCGCCCATCAGCGTGGTGTTGGTCAAAACCGTCTTGATGTCGACCGCCATGAGCGGCGTGCGATAGACGCTGGAAAAATTCTTGCCGGTGTTGAGCGAGAGCGGCCCCGGCGCAACGCCAGTGATGTAGGCGCCGAGATTGCCGTAGCCGGAGAGCTTGGCCGCGAGGAAATGCCCCTCGGCATCGAGCGCGAGCTCGGCATGGATCTTTTGTGCACGGCCGTGGCTGTCGGAGAGAAAGCTGGTGGAGCGCTCGTCCAGCCATTTCACCGGCCGCTCCAGCGCCTTCGCCGCGTACAGGATGCACATGTACTCGGGATAGTTGATGTTCTTCATGCCGAAGGAGCCGCCGACATTGGCGGTGAGGATGCGTACCTTCTCGTTCGGCACTTTCAGGTTCTTGGCGAGATTGGCCCTGTTGCCGGCGACACCCTGCGTCGGCACCTGAAGCGTGTAGCGCTCGGTCTTCTTATCGTAGGAGGCAAGCCCCACGCGCGGCTCCATCGAAACCACCGCGACGCGGGTATTCTCTATATCGAGCTTGGTGACATGGGCGGCGCTGGCAAACGCCGCGTTGACCTTCTCCATGTCGCCATAGTGGTAGTCGAGCGCGACGTTGTTCGGGATATGGTCGTAGAGCTGCGGCGCGCCGGGCTTGGCCGCCTCCTCGGGGTCCGTCACTGCCGGCAGCGGCTCGATGTCGACCTCGACGGCCTCGGCCGCATCGCGCGCCTGGGCCAGCGTCTCTGCCACCACGAAGGCGACGGGATCGCCGACGAAGCGGACCTTGTCGGTCGCCAGCGGCTGACGGTTGGTCTGAAGCAGGGGCGAGCCGTCGCGGCTCTTCAGCGGCAGGCCGCAGGTGAAGGGGCCGTAGCCGGCTGCATCGAGATCCGTGCCGGTCCATACCCCCAGCACGCCCGGCATCGCCTTGGCGGCATCAATGCCGATGCCGCGGATGATGCCATGGGGATGGGTGGAACGGACGACAACGGCATAGGCCTGGCCGGGCAGGTTGAAATCATCGGTATAGCGGCCTTTGCCGCGCACCAGCGTGTCGTCCTCCTTACGTCGGACGGGCTGCCCGACGCCATATTTTTGCAGTGCAATAGCGTTTTCGAGCGCGGACGATTTGGTGTGTTCTTGCATGGAGTTGACCTGAAAAGCCGGTATTTGCGCATTTTCGCGGCAGCGGGAGACCGGACCTCACTGAAATAACCCACGGCCCCGTTCACGACAACGCACGAATGGGCATGGTCCCATGTGATGCGATGTTGCGCAGACCTGCTGCGCTGCTAATGTTTCAGGCGAAAAGCAATTCCAGATCGGCCCGATGGGTCGCGGAAAGACAGTTTGTATGAATGACCACACGCGGCTCCGCGACGGCCTTGGGCTGCACGGTGAGCTGGAGGGGTCGATGGCGGCGGTGGCGTTGGCCACTGTACCGGCCGTCGGCGCGCAGGCGCCGGGAACCGGCGTCTATGCGGCGCTGGACCTCGGCACCAACAATTGCCGGCTCCTGATCGCCTGTCCGACCCAGGACGGCTTTCGCGTAGTCGATTCCTTCTCGCGCATCATCCGGCTCGGCGAGGGCGTCTCGGCAACGGGATGCATCAGCGAGGCGGCGATCGAGCGCGCCATCGCGGCGCTCAGCATCTGCCGCGACAAGATCAATTTGCGCAAGGCGCGGCGGCTGCGCCTGATCGCGACCGAAGCCTGCCGCGCAGCCTCGAATGCGGAAGGTTTCCGCAGCCGTGTCGCGGCCGAGACCGGCATCGAGCTGGAGGTGATCGATCGCGAGACCGAAGCGGCGCTCGCCGTGCTCGGCTGTTCGCCGCTGGTGGACCCCAGGGGACGCGGCGCGATCCTGTTCGACATCGGCGGCGGCTCGACCGAACTGGTGCGGATCGAGCGCGATCCGCAAAATCCCCAGCCGCGCATAAAAGCCTGGATGTCGATCCCGCTTGGCGTCGTCACGCTCGCCGAGCAGTTCGGCGGCCGCGACGTGACCTCGGAGATCTATGCCGCGATGGAGCAGGAGGTTGCGAGTTACGTCGCGCCGTTTGCGGAAGAGCATGGCGGCGATCTCGCCGACATGCATCTGCTGGGCACCTCGGGCACGGTAACCACGCTCGCCGGCATCCATCTCAACCTCGCGCGCTACGACCGCCGTCGCATCGACAGCATCTGGATGAACGATTCCGACATCACCGCGACCATCAACAAGCTGCTCGGTATGAGCTACGAGGAGCGTGCCGGCAACAGCTGCATCAGCATCGAGCGTGCCGATCTCGTGCTCGCCGGCTGCGCCATCCTCGATGCTATTAGGCGCGCCTTTCCGCTGCCGCGTCTCCGCGTCGCCGATCGGGGCCTGCGCGAAGGCATGCTGGTCGAGATGATGCGCGAGGACGGCGCTCTCAGGAGCTGGTGAGATGGCCAAGGACACCACCGGCCGCTTGCACGTCCAAGTCAAGACCAAGGTCAAGACCGGCGGCAAGCGCAAGCTCTCGTCGAAGCTGTGGCTGGAGCGGCAGCTCAACGATCCCTATGTCGCGAAAGCCAAGGCGGCGGGCTATCGCTCGCGCGCGGCGTTCAAGCTCTTGGAGATCGACGACAAGTTCCGTCTTCTCAAGCCAGGCCTGGCCGTGGTCGATCTCGGCGCCGCGCCCGGCGGCTGGAGCCAGATCGCGGCCAAGCGCGTCGGCTCCGCGGAAGGCAAGGGCAAGGTCGTTGCGATCGACCTGCTGGAGATGCCGGAGATCCCGGGCGTCGATTTCGCGCAGCTCGACTTCATGGACAATGACGCCCCCGAGAAGCTCACCGCGATGCTGGGCGGCGGCGCCGACGTCGTGATGTCCGACATGGCGGCCAACACCACCGGCCACCGCAAGACCGACCAGCTCCGCATCGTCGGTCTCGTCGAGACCGCGGCGGCCTTTGCCTGCGACGTGCTCAAGCCCGGCGGCAGTTTCCTGGCAAAGACCTTCCAGAGCGGTGCCGACGCCGATCTGCTCGCCCAGCTCAAGCGCGATTTCACCGCCGTGCGTCACGTCAAGCCGGCCGCGAGCCGCCAGGATTCCTCGGAACGCTACGTGCTGGCGACGGGGTTTCGGGGCGAGGCGAAGGCGTAACCACAAGCGCTGTCATTCCGGGGCGCCTCGAAGAGGCGAGCCGGGAATCCATTTCTCCTCGCGCTCCGCGGCACAATAAATTCCGGAGATTCCGGGCTCGATGCTACGCATCGCCCCGGAATGACCGAAGGAACTCACCCCAGCCGCTGATCCCGCACGTCCTGGGTATCCTCGCTCGCCGCCTTGAGCGCTGCCTTCTCTGCGCCCTTGCCGGCACCTTTGCGGCTTGCGATCTCCGCCGCCTTGCGGCCGGAGATCTCGTGACCGGCGTCAGCGGGCATCTGCCAGAAGAACCAGCTCGAGGCCGCCGAGGTCAGCGCGACCACGACAAAGGCCGGCGCGAACACGGTGGCGTTGAGCTCGCTGACATGACTGAACCACATGGTCGTCTCGACACAGGCCGCGCCGACGGCGACGCCGGCAGAGACCGCGAGCTGCTGGTTGACGCTGACCAGCGTGGTGGCCCGGCTCATCTGGGCGGTCTCGACATCGGCATAGGCGACCGTGTTGATGGCGGTGAACTCCAGCGAGCGGAAGAAGCCGCCGACCACCAGGATCACCATGATGATGAGCAGCGGCGTCGTCACCGTGAACAGCGCGCAGACGCCGAGGAAGAATGCGCTGATGATCGCGTTCACCGTCATCAGATTGCGGAAGCCAAAGGCGCGGATGATGCGCGCCGCCAGCGTCTTCATGCCCATGGCGCCGAGCGAGGAGGCGAAGGTGACGAGGCCGGAGTGGAACGGCGACAGGCCGAAGCCGATCTGCATCAGGAGCGGCAGCAGGAAGGGCAGCGCGCCGATGCCGAGCCGGAACATGAAGCCGCCGAGCACGGCCGCGCGTAGCGTCGGCAGCTTCAGCAGCGAAAAATCCAGCACCGGCGATCCCGTCCGCCTTGCGTGGATGACGTAGAGCGCCATCGAGATCGCGCCGCCCACCACCAGCGCGGCAACCGTGCTCCAGGGCAGCAGGTTGAGCCCGGCGACGGAGAGACCAAACGCGATGCCGGCCAGTCCGATGCCCGCCAGCATCATGCCGTAGAGGTCGAATGGTTCCTGAGTCTCGCTCTTGATGGGATCGATGAAGCGCAGCGCCATGAAGATGCCGAGCAGCCCGATCGGGATGTTGATCAGGAAGATCCAGTGCCAGGAGGCGTAGGTGGTGATGAAGCCGCCGAGCGGCGGGCCGATCACCGGGCCGATCAGGGCAGGGACCGTCACCCAGGCCATCGCGTTGACCAGCGCGCTCTTGTCGACCGAACGCAGCAGCACGAGACGCCCGACCGGCGTCATCATGGCCCCGCCCATTCCTTGCAGGATGCGCGCGAACACGAAATCGGTGACCGAGGTCGAGAGCGCGCAGCCGACCGAGCCGACCATGAACACGCCGACCGCGATCGCGAACACCATGCGCGCGCCGAAGCGGTCGGCGGTCCAACCGCTCGCCGGGATGAACACTGCCAGCGACAGCAGATAGGAGGTGATCGCGAGCTTCAGCGTCAGGGGACTGGTGCCGATGTCGGCCGCGATCGCCGGCAGCGAGGTGGCGATCACCGTCGAGTCCATGTTCTCCATGAAGAGAGCAGTGGCCACGATCAGCGGAATGACGCGTTGCTTGTCGACCATGACGGATTGGTAATGAAAATCGGAAGGAAGAGTGGACTTGCGGCTTATCACCCCCGTCAGGCCGGGACCATTGCGCAACAACGCATAGCACCTAAATCCCGCGTAACGGTGTGACCCGCTTCAACGGTTGCACCCCGGGGAGTCGCGCTCCCTCGTCATTGCCGGTCCCCTTCTGGCGCCAGCCCGGAATGACGGTGGGTGGGGGCGCGCACAGGCTATCCCCGCTGAATCTGCCCAAAAAGCCTGTGCATGGCTGGCCGGCGGTCCGAATTGCTTTGATTCGTCACGCGGCCGTGCTATCGACCCGCGTCAACCCCACCGATGGGCTCCGATTCTCCGGCGATGCCGCAAGGCACGCCGAGGGCGGCGCTCATCCATAGCTATTTGCGGCAGGGCCGCAGGAAGGAGTTGGCAGATGGCCACGGTGCAACTTCAAGGCATTCGCGAAGCCTTCACGTTCGACGACGTGCTGTTGAAGCCGGGCCTGTCGGACGTCATGCCGGGCGAGGTCGACATCCGTTCCCGCGTCACCCGCGCCATTCCGCTCAACATCCCGATCATGGCCTCCGCCATGGACACCGTCACGGAGGCGCGGATGGCGATCGCCATGGCGCAGGCCGGCGGCCTCGGCGTCATCCATCGCAATTTCGATCCCGACGGGCAGGCTGCCCAGGTGCGGCAGGTCAAGCGCTACGAGTCGGGTATGGTGGTGAACCCGCTCACCATCAGCCCCGAGGCGACGCTCGACGACGCACTCAAGCTGATGAGCGATCACGGCATCTCCGGCATTCCCGTCGTCACCGGCGCCGGCAAGTCCACGCCGGGCAAGCTGGTCGGCATTCTCACCAACCGCGACGTGCGGTTTGCGACCAACCGGCAGCAGAAAATCTCCGAGCTGATGACGCACGAAAATCTCGTCACGGTGCGCGAGAATGTCAGCCAGGACGAGGCGCGGCGGATGCTGCACCAGCATCGCATCGAGAAGCTGCTCGTGGTCGACGAGCAATATCGCTGCGTCGGGCTCATCACCGTAAAGGACATGGAAAAGGCGGTGGCCCATCCGCTCGCCTGCAAGGATGCGCAGGGCCGCCTGCGTGTTGCTGCTGCCACCACTGTCGGCGACACCGGCTTCGAGCGCACCGAGCGCCTGATCGATGCCGGCGTCGACCTCGTCGTCGTCGACACCGCGCACGGCCATTCCCGCCACGTGCTGCACGCCGTCAACCGCATCAAGCGTCTCTCCAATTCCGTGCAGGTCGTTGCCGGCAACGTTGCCACCACCGAAGGCGCGCAGGCACTGATCGACGCGGGTGCGGATTGCATCAAGGTCGGCATCGGCCCGGGCTCGATCTGCACCACGCGCATCGTCGCCGGCGTCGGCGTGCCGCAGCTCACCGCGATCATGGATGCGGTGGAAGCTGCGAAGAAGTCCGACATTCCGGTGATCGCCGACGGTGGCATCAAGTTCTCCGGCGATCTCGCCAAGGCGCTTGCCGCCGGCGCCGACATCGCCATGGTCGGCTCGCTGCTCGCCGGCACCGACGAGACGCCGGGCGAAGTGTTTTTGTGGCAGGGCCGCTCCTACAAGGCCTATCGCGGCATGGGCTCGGTCGGCGCGATGGCGCGCGGCTCGGCCGATCGCTACTTCCAGCAGGACATCAAGGACGCGCTCAAGCTCGTGCCTGAGGGCATCGAGGGCCAGGTACCCTACAAAGGCCCGGTCGGTAACGTCATGCACCAGCTCGCCGGCGGCTTGCGCGCCGCGATGGGCTATGTCGGTGCGCGCGACATGAAGGAGCTGCACCAGAAGGCCCAGTTCGTCCGCATCACCGGCGCGGGCCTGCGCGAAAGCCACGTCCACGACGTCACCATTACGCGCGAAGCACCGAACTATCCGGGCGGGGGTTAGTCGTTTTCGCTCTCGTGCCCCGGATGCAGCGCAGCGCTCTTTCAGCGGTGCGCTGCAGAGCCGGGGCCCAGTGTTCTTCCATACTGGGCAATCATCCGTGCTGCGTGGGTCCCAGCTCTGCGCAGCAGGGCAAGAGCGCTGCAGCGCGTCCGGGACACGAGAACGGCGCATGCCTCCCCGACCATCCCTCCACTGCTTTTGTATTGACGCGCCTCGCTCCCTCCGCTTCGCTCGCAACGAAGAAACTCCGGAGGAAGCCATCATGTCCCAAGGCAAACGCATCGTTCTCGCCGCGCGTCCCGTCGGCGAACCCAAGCCGTCTGATTTTCGTCTGGAGGATTTCGCGGTGCCGACGCCTGCGGCAGGCGAGGTCCTGCTGCGCACGATCTGGCTGTCGCTTGATCCCTATATGCGCGGGCGCATGAGCGAGGGGCCATCCTACGCCGCACCGGTGCCGATCGGCGGCGTGATGGAAGGCGAGGCGGTCAGCGAGGTCGCGGCGTCCAACAATCCGGATTTCGCGGTAGGCAATATCGTGCGCATCCGCTCCGGCTGGCAGACCCACGCAATCTCGAACGGCAAAGGATTGATCAAGGTCGATCCCAAGCTCGGCCCGATCTCGACGTCGATCGGCGTGCTCGGCATGCCCGGCATGACCGCCTATACGGGCCTGCTCGACATCGGCAAGCCGCAACCCGGCGAGACCGTCGTCGTCGCCGGCGCCTCAGGTGCGGTCGGCTCGGCCGTCGGCCAGATCGCGAAGATCAAGGGCGCGCGCGCGGTCGGCATCGCCGGCGGCAAGGACAAGTGTGATTACGTCGTCAAGGAGCTCGGCTTCGATGCCTGCATCGATCACCGCAGCCCCGATCTCGCGGCCAAGCTCAAGGACGCCTGCCCGAAGGGCATCGACGTCTATTTCGAGAATGTCGGCGGCGCGGTGTTCGAGGCGGTGTTCCCGCTGCTCAACCCCTTCGCGCGCGTGCCGGTCTGCGGCCTGATCGCGCATTACAACGACACCGAGGCCAAGCCGCCAAAATGGGCCGCATCCTTGATGCGCGCGACCCTGACCAAGCGCCTGACCTTCCGCGGCTTCATCGTCTCCGACTTCGCCGCGCGCCATGGCGATTTCCTGCGCGACATGTCGGCCTGGGTCCGCGAGGGCAAGGTGAAATACAAGGAGTTCGTCACCGAGGGCCTGGAGAGCGCGCCCGGCGCCTTCATGGGCCTCTTGAAGGGCGCCAATTTCGGCAAGCAGCTGGTGCGGGTCGGACCGGACAAGGTCTAGCTGCGCCGGGGCCACACGCCGGCGGGTATGGTTAAGAAAGAGTCACCAAATGGTCACACCTGGCGGCAAAAGCCGCAGGTGTGACCGGTGTTCATTGACCCCGAGGTGAAGGCATTGAATCATCGCGCATATTTTAGGTGCTGCGATGTTAGAGATTGGTATTTTCTGCGTAATCGTGCTGGCAGCCGGCTATTGGGCGACCATGTTCGTCATGGGCCGGCGCGACGACGTCATCCATGGCAAATTCGTGCATGTCGACGAGGAGGGCGATTTCATTCGTCCAGCGCTGCCGGCGCTGCCGCCGCCATTCCCGAAGCGTCCGGTCAAAGCCGCCCAGCCGGCCAGGGTCCAGCCTGCCAAGGATCCCACGGCCAAGACGGTCAACAGCGAGGCGCTGCAATCCTTGCTGGCCGCGATCCAGCAGGACCTCGTCGCCTGAGCCGTCAAGCACGCATTAGTGCTCGTCGCCCATCTGGGCGAGGAGCTCCTCGATGTCGACATCGACCTGGCCCGCGGCCCTGACGTGGCGGACCTCAAAACTATCGGGCTGGAAACGATACTCGACGAGGCCGACTTCCTTGATCGCGATCCGGTCCTGTCGCGCATCGTTGATGACGAAGCCGGCCGACGGCGCCCAGACATGGCGGGTGTGACGATGGGTGAAGTCGCGCCGCTGGTGCACATGACCGCTGGCGATGAGGCGGAGATCGACGCGCTCAAACATCTCGATCAGTCGCGCCCGGGCCGGCTGCGGCACATAGCGGATCGCGGTTTCCGGCGTTTCGGGATCTTCCGGCAGGTTGAGAAACAGCGGCTTGTGCAGGAACAGCGCGACCGGCTTTCCAGTGGTGCGCGCGATCTCGCGGGCCAGCCATTCGAATTGTTCGGCCTCCAAGGCGAGCCCTGAATTCATGACAAGTGAATTGAGGCCGATGAAGCACCAGCCGGCAGCCTCGAACGCCCAATGGTCCTCGCCGATGATGTCGCAGAATTGCCGGCGGTGCGCCTCGCTGACCGGCGGCTTCGGCGCCGGTCCAATCATGGTTGGATTGTCGCCGATGTCGTGATTGCCGGGGAGATAGCGGCAGGCGACGGGCAGGGCATCGTGCAGGCTTTTCGCGAATGCGACATCGTCCACGCCGGTCGGACCGTCGAACGAGACATCGCCGGTATTGACGACGAGGTCGGGCCTGATGGCGTCGATGTGCTCGCTGACGCGGTGGAAGTTGGCGATCAGGCCGGGAAAGCGCCGGCCGAGATGGGTGTCGGAAATCTGCGTGAGGCGAAATTCGGACATGCGTTCATCATACCGGTTCTCACGCGTCGGAACCATGACGGTGCGGGCATGCGTCGCAACGAACAAAGTTTAAAGCACGCGATAGCGGATCGTGTAGCCGTCCTGCGGGGCGACGGCGCCGGCGGAGCGGCGAGGCGATGCGGCCTCTCGCCTGGCGGCCCGCGGGCACCGAAATCGCCTTAACGATCGACATTTGATCGCGAGAGCGGGAACACGGGTTCAAGTCGTTCATTGTCAGCGCCAAAACTCGCAGCTAATGACGGTCGGCGGCATTTCGCCTTCCGGGAAAGTTCCGATGTCTGTTCAGATGGTCCTGCTGCCGGTCTTCGTGCAGGTCGCTCTCACCTTCGCGCTCTTGATCGGCATGGTCGTCGCGCGCCGCAAGACGCTGGTTTCGGGCGAGACCAAGATCCGCGACATTGCACTCGGCGAGCCGAACTGGCCGAAGGGCGCCACACAAATCGCCAATTGCTACCGCAACCAGTTCGAACTGCCGGTGCTGTTCTACGTCCTGATCGCACTGGCATTGCCGCTGCGCCGTGCCGATCTCTTCATCGTGCTGATGTCCTGGGTGTTCGTGGTGACGCGCTTTGCCCATGCCGGCGTTTTCGTCTCCTCCAACGATCTCGGCCGGCGCTCCACGGTCTGGCTTGCCGGCGTGCTGGTGCTGTTGGCGATGTGGATCTATTTCGCGCTGAAGCTGCTCTTGCTGATCTAGGCGCCTGTGCGCCAATCTTTTTGAAAGATTTGAAATGACGCCCGCTGCCCGGCTGTCCGCAGCCATCGAATTGATCGACACCATCGAGAAGGACCGCGTGCCTGCGGCCAAGGCGCTGAAGGAGTGGGGCACCGCGCACCGCTTCGCCGGTTCCGGCGACCGCGCCGCCATCGCCGGCCTGGTCTGGGACGTGCTGCGCCGTTACGCCTCGAGCGCGTACCTGATGGATGCCGATACCGCGCGGGCGCGGCTGATCGGCATGCTCCGCCTCGAGCGCAACATGGACACGGCCACCATGGCCGCGATGTTCGATGGCAGCCGGTTTGCGCCAGAGCCGTTGACGGAAGCCGAGCAGGCCGCGCTCGCCTCGCGTTCCCTCAAGGACGCCCCCGCCGCCGTGGCCGGCGACTATCCAGACTGGCTCGATGCCCACCTTGCAAAAGTATTCGGCGAGGACCGTGCCGCCGAGGCCGCGGCGATGGCGAGCCGGGCCCCGCTCGACCTGCGCGTCAACACGCTAAAATCCAATCGGGACAAGGTGCTGCGTGCACTTGCTCATCTTCATGCAAAACCGACGCCTTGGTCCGCAACCGGCCTTCGCATCGAGCTTTCGGCCGACGCGCGCAACCCGGGCATCCAGGCCGAGGAGGATTTCATCAAGGGCGCCATTGAGGTGCAGGATGAGGGATCGCAGCTTGCAGCCCAGTTCACTGCGGCAAAACCCGGCGAGCAGGTGATCGACCTCTGCGCCGGCGCCGGCGGCAAGACGCTGGCGCTCGCCGCCCTGATGCAGGGCAAGGGCCGGCTGATCGCCACCGACCGTGACAAGCGCCAGCTCGCCCCGATCCACGAGCGGCTATCGCGCGCCGGCGTCCACAATGCCGATGTCCGCACGCCCAAGGGCGACGCCGATCCGCTTGCCGACATCCGCAGCACCGCCGATCTCGTCGTCATCGACGCGCCCTGCACGGGAACCGGCACCTGGCGCCGCAACCCCGACGCCAAATGGCGCATGCGGCCGGGCGCCCTGGAGATTCGCCTGCGCGACCAGGCCGAGGTGCTGGAGCGCGCGGTTCCGCTGGTGAAGCCGGGGGGCCGCATCGCCTACATCACCTGCTCGGTGCTGCCGGAAGAGAACGGTGAGCAGGTGAGGGCGTTCACTGGCCGCCATTCCGAGTTCACGGTCGTCCCGCCCGAGCAGACCGCGAGCGTGCTCTGGGACAAGGCGGAGGCGTTTGGCGAGGCCGCACTGCAATCGGATGAAGGCTGGCTGATGACGCCGCGGCGGACCGGGACGGACGGGTTCTTCGTGTCGGTGCTGAGGAAATCGGGCTGACCGCGCCAGCGGCGCCCAAAATAAAAGCCCCACGAACCGAATCCGGTCGCGGGGCCTGTATTCGCTAACCGCTTCTGACCGGTACGTCCGTGGTCAGAAGCGCCTTGCGCGGGCGTTAGCCGACGCGGAGATTGTCAGCCGAGGACTTGCCGCTGCGGCGGTCGGCGACGATGTCGAACGAGACCTTCTGACCCTCGTTGAGGGAGGAGAGGCCAGCGCGCTCGACGGCGCTGATGTGCACGAATACGTCCTTTTGGCCGTCGTCCGGCTGAATGAAACCATAACCCTTTTGGGTGTTGAACCACTTCACGGTGCCCATAGCCATGGGAATGTCCTTTAGTTAGTTAGAGAGGATACGCACGCAGACCGGTACGCAGCATTGCGCCCATAGTCCCTGATGAGTCGATGTTTGGAGAATTCATCTGAAGCGTGCGCGCCCGTCAGCAACGAAGCGAAGCGGCCCAGTCGTTCGGCCAAGTATCGATGATCACAATATAGCGAGAATTTGGGGCCAGTTCAAGGCACCACCCGTGGCTCGGCATGTCGCGCGCGTTTGCTATTTTGCGGTGCAAATTTGCCGCCCTCGCGCCTCTCAATCGACGATGAAGAGCGTCGCACCCACCGCCGTCGAGGACCGGTGCGCGGCGTCGCCGAAATCCGAGACCTGGTAGCTCATCCCCGCCGTCAGCTTGAACTTGCGCCCGTCGCGCAGCTCCGAGTCGAGCTCGCCCTTCAGCACGTAGAGCACGTGACCGCGATCGCACCAATGATCGGCGAGATAGCCCGGCGAATACTCCACCATCCGCACCCGGAGTTCGCCGATATTGAGCGTCCGCCACTTGGCCTCGCCGGTCTCGCCGGGATGCGTGCTGGGTTCGACTTGGCTCCAGTCGGTCACGGTGAACGGGGATGCCGGAAGTTTCATGGCGCAGTCCTATCGGTGTCGGCAGTGTTGTTAGCGCACACCGCGGTCTCCGTCACCGCGTGTGGGAGTCACGAACCCTTCCTCATTCACACTGTCATCGCCAGCCTTGTGCGCACTTGCGCACTGGGGCGGGCGATCCAGTATTCCAGGGGCGGCAACGATCGAGCCGAGAAGCCGCGGCGTACTGGATTGCCCGCTTTCGCGGGGAATGACAGCGAGGGCGGCGCGGCCTTCCGAACCGGGGCCTAGGCCGCCAAATGATTGGCCGACCCCTGCACGATCAGCCCTTCGGCGTTCACCCGCAGATATTCGCAGATCCGCTTCCCCCGCTCGTTCTCGTAGAACACGACCACGCTGTCCGGGCTGACGAACACATCGATCAGCGAGAAATGCAGGTTCGGCAAAAGCCCCAGCGCCTTGCCCCAATAGGCGCGAAGCGCGTCCTTGCCGCGCACGGTGCCGCTGGCATCGAACCCCATCACGGGGATGCGGTCCGACGTCATCACGGCCGCCTCGTCATAGAGCGTGAGCACGCGTTCGAGGTCGCGCGCATTCCAGGCCTCGATCCAGCTGCGACCGAGTGCGGCGAGCGTTGTTGGCTGATGATGCTGAGACATGGCGTTCTCCCTGTTCGGCCCATGTTTGAGAGGAGGGCACAATAGGTCAATATTACTTACCTATATGGCTTTGTCCATGCCCAAAGAAGGATGTGGGGCGCGCGCTCGCGCGGTTGCGGGCGGCTCCCGTGTCGCGTATCTGCTGGCCATGACAGCAGCACAAAACGACCGCTCCACGTCGACGCCCTCGGTGGCCTCGGCGCACGACAAGATTCTTATCGTCGACTTCGGCAGCCAGGTGACGCAGCTGATCGCGCGCCGCGTGCGCGAGGACGGCGTCTATTGCGAGATCGTCCCGTTCAACAAGGCCGAAGCCGCCTTCAACGAGATGAAACCGAAGGCGGTGATCCTCTCCGGCGGGCCAGAGTCGGTGCACGAGGCCGGCTCGCCCCGCGTCCCGCAAGCGATCTTCGATTCCGGCGTGCCGGTGATGGGCATCTGCTACGGCCAGATGACCATGGCAGCCCAACTCGGCGGCGAGGTCGAGGGCGGCCATCACCGCGAATTCGGCCGCGCCGATGTCGAGGTGAAGGCGCCGAGCAAGCTGTTCGAGGACGTCTGGTCACCAGGCGGCAAGAATCAGGTCTGGATGAGCCATGGCGACCGGATCACCAGGATGCCGCCGGGCTTCTCGGTGGCCGGCACCTCGCCGAACGCGCCGTTCGCCATCATCCAGGACGAGACGCGCAAATATTACGGCCTGATGTTCCACCCGGAAGTGGTGCACACGCCCGACGGCGCGAAACTGATCCGCAACTTCGTGCGTAGGATCGCCGGCCTTTCCGGCGACTGGACCATGCGCGCCTTCCGCGAGGAGGAGATCCAAAAAATCCGCCAGCAGGTCGGCAAAGGCAAGGTGATCTGCGGCCTTTCCGGCGGCGTCGATTCAGCCGTCGCGGCCGTGCTGATTCACGAGGCGATCGGCGACCAGCTCACCTGCGTCTTCGTCGATCATGGCCTTTTGCGCCTCGACGAAGCCAAGACCGTGGTCGACCTGTTCCGCCACCATTACAACATCCCGCTCGTGCACGTGGATGCCTCGAAGCAGTTCCTCGGCGAGCTCGAAGGCGTCACCGATCCGGAAACGAAGCGCAAGACCATCGGCCGCCTCTTCATCGAGGTGTTTGAAGAGGAGGCCAAGAAGATCGGCGGCGCCGACTTCCTCGCGCAGGGCACGCTCTATCCTGACGTGATCGAGAGCGTCTCCTTCACTGGCGGCCCCTCGGTGACAATCAAGTCGCACCACAATGTCGGTGGCCTGCCCGAGCGCATGAACATGAAGCTCGTCGAGCCCTTGCGCGAGCTGTTCAAGGACGAGGTGCGTAAGCTGGGCCGCGAGCTCGGCCTTCCCGAAATCTTCGTTGGCCGCCACCCGTTCCCGGGCCCGGGCCTCGCCATCCGCTGCCCCGGCGAAATCACCAAAGACAAGCTCGACATCCTGCGCAAGGCCGACGCCGTCTACATCGATCAGATCCGGAAAGCAGGCCTCTACGACGAGATCTGGCAGGCCTTTGCCGTGCTGCTCCCCGTCAAGACCGTCGGCGTCATGGGCGACGGCCGCACCTACGACTACGTCGTCGGCCTGCGCGCCGTCACCTCCACCGACGGCATGACCGCGGACTTCTACCAGTTCGACATGAAGTTCTTGGGCGAGACCGCCACGCGCATCATCAACGAGGTGAAGGGCGTGAACCGGGTGGTGTATGACGTGACGAGCAAGCCACCGGGGACGATTGAGTGGGAATAATTCAGGCCCGCCCTGGCCTATCCCGTTCTATCCAATTGCGCGAATTAACAGCCTGATTTTACGATCGAATTCGTCATCGACATTCGAGAACTATCGGCACGCGTAAATCCGGACAGACGGGGCGCCTGACGGTGTCGCCGTCCATTGAAACTATCGCTCCTGATCAATACCGTCACACGCGATGCTGCGTCTGACGGTATTTTTCTTTGTCCAAGTGTTTGGAAAACAAAGAGATCTCCAGTCAAACACGGCTCAAAAATGGCTGACGGTATTTGCCTGGAGGGAAAGTCCTTGCTGACAGACGCTGCGCTTAAGGCTCTGAGACGAAAGGAAAAATCGTACAAGGTCACCGACCGTGACGGCATGTACGTGGTCGTATCGCCCGCCGGGACGCTGTCGTTCCGGCTCGACTACCGTCTGCACGGTCGACGCGAGAAGGTGGTTCTCGGAAAGTACGGCCCGACGGGCCTGTCGCTCGCTCGCGCTCGCGAGAAATGCATCGATGCGAGGCGCGCCATCGGTGAAGGCCGTTCACCTGCAATCGAGAAACAGCGCGAGAAGCGGCGTCTCCTTGAAGCCAGGAGTTTCGGTGAGCTCGGCGAGAAATGGCTCGTCGCGGCACCCATGGCCGATAGCACCCGGGCAATGCGCCGATCGATCTTCGAACGTGAACTGCTTCCAGTTTGGCGCAAGCGCCTTCTGAATGAGATCGCACCTGGCGATCTTCGCGCCCATTGCGCCGCCATCGTAGAGCGCGGTGCTCCCGCGACAGCAATTCACGTCCGGGATATCGTAAAGCAGATCTACGGGTTCGCGATCCTGCACGGAGAGAAGATCGCAAACCCGGCCGACGAGGTTGGACCGGCATCGATCGCAAGCTTTGTCCCAAGAGACCGCTCGCTCTCACCCGCCGAAATCCGCATCATGCTCAAACAACTGGATCATGTTGCGACATTGCCCACCATCAGGCTTGGATTGCGTCTTTATCTGCTCACCATGGTCCGCAAGAGCGAACTGCAGGATGCCACATGGGATGAAGTCGATTTCGAGAATGCGGTCTGGACGATTCCCAAGGAGCGTATGAAGCGCTCGAAGGCGCACAACGTCTATCTCTCGAGCCAGGTGCTCGATATTTTCATTGCGTTGAAGACATGCGCAGGAAATTCAAGGTATGTGCTGCCGTCGCGCTATGATGCCGACGCTCCGATGTCGCGAGCAACCTTCAATCGGGTCACATACTCGGTCGTTGAGCAGGCAAGCAAAGAAGGGCTTCCGCTGCAGGCGTTCACAGTTCATGACCTGCGGAGGACCGCGTCAACTCTTCTGAACGAGCTCGGGTTCAACAGCGACTGGATTGAAAAGTGCCTTGCGCACGAGGACGGACGGTCATCGAGGGGAGTCTACAACAAGGCCGAATACGAGGTGCAGCGTCGTCACATGATGCAGGAGTGGTCCAACATCGTTGATGCCTGGGTGGGTGGCCAGAAATACATCCCGATCCTTATTCCCCCTTCAATTCCGCTCTTGCAGCTCGACCCGGCCCTTTGACCGGCCGGGTTCGTCGCTGCCTCACATCAGGATGAGGCGCACGAGCGGGAGGTGTCGACCTTCGCGCAGCCAGCCATGCTTCGACCTCCGCTAGATCCCACACGACACACCGGGGCGAGAGTGCGAACCGCCTTGGAAACTCCCCGCGCTGTTCCATCTCGTAGATTGTGCTGTCGGCGAGCGGGACCATCTCGCGAAGCTGATCTCGCCGGATGGTGCGTTTGATGGGTGTTATTTCACGACGAGTCATATCATTGCGCTCTCGATTGAGCCCGACTGTTCTCGTGCAGATAAGGGCCTTGGTTCGCTCGCTACAACTCTTTGGCGAGCGGATCGTAGAAAAAGAAATGTCTCGCGGCAGCCGTCAGCCTTCCAGGCTGAATTAGAGGGCGCGGCTTGAGCGTCTGGAAGCACTGTGAGCGTCATGCAGGGACCACGCGCTGAGGGCTGATCTGGTCGGCTAGGAAGATCTCGCGGAATAGTTTGTCGCGAGGTCACAATGTCGAAGGATAGTCGTAAGGATAGCGATAAGGA
>NZ_JADPKH010000011.1:0-654 GCF_023073835.1 Bradyrhizobium sp. 153
CGAGCCGCAGATCGCGACCGATACCCGCAACATCCGCGTGCAGGCGACCATCGCCAATCCGGAGAAGATCCTGAAGCCCGGCATGTTCGTCACCACCACCGTGGTGCTGCCGGAGAAGCCGGCCGTGATCACCGTTCCGGAGACAGCGGTCGACTACACGCTGTACGGCGACTCGGTGTTCGTGATCACCGAGAAAAAGGAAGAGGACGGGAAGACCAGTCTCTCTGCGGTACGCACCTTCGTGCAGACCGGCAACAGGGTCGAAGGTCGCGTCGAGATCGTCAAGGGTCTGAAGCCGGGCGACAAGGTCGTTGCCGTCGGCCAGCTCAAGCTGCAATCGGGTGCACCGGTGTCGATCTCGACCGACCCGCCCCCGGCAATCCCGGCGCAGCCGCCGCGCTACTGACCCATTACATTCGCGTGATCCGGCTCGGCCGGATCACGCTCTTGAGAGATAGAAATCGAGACGCCGCGATGGCCTTTACCGACATTTTCATCAAGCGACCGGTCCTGTCGGTCGTCGTCAGCCTGCTGATCCTGCTGATAGGCCTGCGTGCGGCGATGGTGCTGCCGATCCGGCAGTATCCGAAGCTGTCGAACACCGTCATCAACATCACGACCGTGTATCCCGGCGCATCCGCGGACCTGATCCAG
>NZ_JADPKH010000004.1:0-2750 GCF_023073835.1 Bradyrhizobium sp. 153
ATGCGGATTCCGCTCGATGTCGCCCAGCATTCCGAGATGATCTCGCCCACCTTTCCGATTTGAAGTCGCCCACCCATTCCGAGATGATGTCGCCCACCGTTCCGGGATGATGTCGCCCGGGTGACGAGGCCTCTTCTGGCTCCCTTAGGGTCCCCCTTTCGGCTTTGCGAAGGGGGACCCTGGATGCCGACGGAGAGGCTTGCGATGCGCCGTGTGCGCGATGTGATCAGGATGAAGGCGGCTGGGCTGCCGAGCCGCGAGATTGCTCGGCGGATGGGCGCGGCGCCCTCGACAGTGCGGCTGACCATCCGGCGGTTCGAGGCCGCAGGCCTGAGCTGGCCGTTGCCCGACGAACTCACGGACGCGGCCCTGGAGGCCCGCCTGTTTGCCAAGACCGGCAACGGTAACCGGCAGGGTCATCGCCGCATCGCCGAGCCCGACTGGGCGGCGGTGCACCGCGAGCTCAAGCGCAAGCACGTGACGCTGTCGATCCTTTGGGAGGAATACGTCGGCGCCGAGCCCGGCGGATACCGGTACTCGCGCTTCTGCGAGCTTTACCGCACCTGGGAGGGACGCCTGTCGGTGACGATGCGCCAGGCGCACGCGGCCGGCGACAAGCTGTTCGTCGACTACGCGGGCGACGGCGTGCCGGTGGTGGTCGACCGCCTCACCGGCGAGCGGAGGACGGCGCAGATCTTCGTCGCCGTGCTCGGCGCCTCGAGCTTCACCTACGCGCAGGCGACGTGGACGCAGGGGCTCGCCGACTGGATCAGCGCCCATGTTGGCGCCTTCGCGGCGATCGGCGGCGTCCCGGCGCTGCTGGTGCCCGACAACACCAAGGTCGCAGTCATCAAGGCGAGCCTCTACGACCCGCAGATCAATCGCACCTATGCGGAGATGGCCGCGCATTACGGCACGGCCGTCTTGCCGGCGCGACCGCGCAAGCCGCGCGATAAGGCCAAGGTCGAGCAGGCCGTCCTCATTATCGAGCGCTGGCTGCTCGGCCGCCTGCGCCACCGCGTCTTCTACAGCCTCGCTGAGGTCAACGCAGCGATCGGCGAGTTGCTCACCAGGCTCAACGAGGAGCGGCCGATCCGACGGCCCGGCGTGACGCGCCGCCGGCTGCTCGAGGAGATCGATCGGCCGGCGCTCAAGCCGTTGCCGGCAAGCCCCTACGTCCTCGCGGAGTGGCGGATCCGCCGCGTCAGCCTCGACTACCACGTCGAGGTGGAGAAGCATTATTACAGCGTTCCGCATCGCTTCGCGCGTGCCGAGGTCGAGGTGCGGTTCACCTCCCGCACCGTCGAGATCTTCCACAAGGGCGAGCGGATTGCCGCGCATCAGCGCATGAGTGGCAATCACAAGCACACCACCGTGCCGGAGCACATGGCCTCCAGCCATCGCCGCTACGCCGGCTGGACCATCGTGCGCATCCGTCAGGACGCCGCCGCGATCGGCCCGGCGACCAGCGCATTGTGCGACCTCATTCTCGACGAGCGCTCGCACCCCGAACAAGGCTTCCGCGCCTGCCTCGGCATCCTCAGGCTCGCCGCCTCCTATGGGCGCGAACGGCTGGACGCGGCGGCTGCGCGGGCGATCGACATCGGCGCGCGCACCTATGGCTCGGTCAAGTCGATCCTCGCCAACAATCTCGATCGGCGTCCTGCTCACCAGCGCTCCGCGGACGATGCGCCGATCCTGCATGCCAACATCCGCGGACCGCGCTACTACAATTAGGAGATCATCCCTTGCTCACACATCCGACCCTCGACCGCCTCAACGCCCTCGGTCTTCACGGCATGGCCAAGGCCTTCGCCGACATCGAAGCTGCCGGTGAGGCTGGCAGCCTCGGTCACGCCGAATGGCTTGCTCTGCTACTCGAACGTGAAGCCTCGCTGCGGCACGACAAACGGCTCGCCACTCGCCTGCGCTACGCCAAGCTGCGCCAGCAGGCGTGCGTCGAGGACATTGACTACCGCACCCCGCGCGGCCTCGACCGCCCACTGTTTGCCAAGCTTGTCGAAGGACGCTGGATCGACGACCATGCCAACCTGCTGATCTGCGGCCCGGCCGGCGTCGGCAAAAGCTGGCTCGCCTCGGCGCTCGGCCACAAGGCCTGCCGTGACAATCGCTCCGTGCTCTATCAACGTGTTCCGCGGCTGTTCGATGATCTGGCGCTTGCCCGCGGCGACGGCCGCCATCCACGCCTATTGCGCGGCCTCGGCCGTGTCGATCTGCTGATCCTCGATGATTGGGGGCTCGAACCGCTCGATGCCGGTGCCCGTCATGACCTCCTGGAAATCCTCGAAGATCGCTACGGTCACCGTTCCACCATCGTCACCAGCCAGCTCCCCATGGACCAGTGGCATGTGCTCATTGGAGATCCCACCTACGCCGACGCCGGTGCTCGATCGCCTCGTCCATAATGCCCATCGGCTCGATCTCACCGGCGAGAGCCTGCGCCGAACTCGGCAATCCGCCCGAAAACCTGAGCCCGTAACGCTGTGGACATGCCGCTTCGCTTGGACAACGCCAGGCGTTGCCCACATGCCCACAGCAACCGCAACAAAAGCAGAAGAAGTTCAAGCCGCGATTCCAGGTTGACCACGCGGCTCGCCAAATGCCAGAGAAGCTACCGCCAGAACGCCTTGTCACCGGGCGAGATCAAATCGGAAAGGTGGGCGACATCGTCTCGGAATCCCCGAGCGACTTCATATCGGTACACCCGGGCGACTTCGTCGGAATCCGCA